>JBEHZA010000020.1:0-22518 GCA_048497895.1 Verrucomicrobiota bacterium | reverse complement strand
TAACGCCGCCTTGCACACCATTCTCACGGAATACCGCCAGTTACTGGCGTTTGCTCAAAACCTCTGATTAACCCAAAAATCTATGTCACGCATCTACGACGATATCACACAAACCATTGGCAACACCCCGCTCGTGCGCTTGAACCGCACCGCTAAAAAGCATGGCGCGGTGGCGAATGTGCTGTTGAAACTCGAGTTCTTCAACCCGCTTTCCAGTGTCAAAGACCGCATTGGCGTGGCCATGATTGATGATGCGCTGAAGTCCGGACGCATCACGGAGGATACGGTTCTGATTGAACCGACCAGTGGCAATACGGGCATCGCCCTCGCATTCGTTGCCGCAGCGCGGGGATTGAAATTAATCCTCACCATGCCGGAAACCATGAGTATCGAACGGCGCAAGCTGCTGAAAATTCTCGGCGCCAAACTCGTCTTAACGGAAGGGGCCAAAGGCATGAAAGGTTCTATCGCCAAAGCCGAGGAGCTTCGCCTTAAAATCCCCAACAGCATTATCCTCCAACAATTCTCCAATCCCTCGAACCCGGACATTCACCGGCATACCACGGCGGAGGAAATCTGGCGGGATACTGACGGTCAGGTGGATTTCCTGGTTGCGGGTGTCGGCACGGGCGGCACCATCACCGGGGTGGCTGAAGTCATAAAGGCCCGCAAGCCTGATTTTAAGGCCATTGCCGTGGAACCGTCGAAATCGCCTGTTATTTCCGGTGGCCAGCCCGGACCGCATAAATTGCAGGGACTCGGAGCGGGCTTCATTCCGGCGAATTTGAATCCTAAAATTATTGATGAAGTGATTCAGGTAAATGAAGACGATTCCGGACCGGTTTCCAAAGAAGTGAATCAATTGGATGGCATTCCGGTGGGCATCTCCAGCGGCGCCAGTATCTGGGCCGCGTTGCAAGTGGCGAAACGTCCGGAGAACCGGGGGAAAACCATTGTGGCGATTGTGCCCTCCGCTTCGGAACGGTATCTCTCCTCGTGGCTCTTTGCCGACATCAACATCGAGAGTGACAATGTCGGTGTCTAAAGGGAAATAATTTGGTTCAAATTGCCGGGGTAAACCTCTGGTATTCAGCATGCTTCTAAAAGCGCGCGGGCGTATGCGTTGACATCATAATCAGCCGGGCGTCCGGCGGTCCGGCCAGGAAAATTTCCCGTTCTTTTTCCTACACGGGTGCGGGGCTTTCTGCTCTCATAGCCATTCTCATGGCTGAGAAGAAGTTTAACGCACTGCCCGGTTTTGGGCTGACGATGGGGTTCACGCTCTTTTATTTGAGCGTGATTGTCCTGATTCCCATCGCGGCGCTCTTCCTGCGTACGTTTGATCTGCCGTGGGCGGACTTTGTCAAAGTCGTCACCACAGATCGGGCCATGGCGGCCTATAAGCTGACCTTTGGCGCTTCTTTAGTCGCCGCTCTGGCCAACGCGATTTTCGGCACCTTGCTCGCCTGGGTGCTCGTGCGCTACGATTTTCCCGGCCGGCGTATTATTGATGCGCTGGTCGATTTTCCCTTTGCGCTGCCTACCGCCGTGGCCGGGTTGACGCTCGCCAATTTGTTTTCTGACAAGGGCTGGCTCGGCCAATACCTCGCTCCGCACGGCATCAAAGGCGCGTTTACTCCGCTGGGTGTGGTGATTGCCCTGACGTTTGTCGGCATGCCCTTTATCGTCCGCACGCTGCAGCCGGTGTTGGAAAATCTCGAGCCGGAGATTGAAGAAGCGGCGGCCACTTTGGGAGCCAGCCGGTTTCGCACCTTTTGCTCGATCATTGCGCCGACTCTGTTGCCGACAGTCATTACGGGCTTTGCCCTTGCCTTCGCGCGGGCCGTGGGTGAATACGGCTCCATCGTCTTTATTTCCGGCAATCTGCCGTACAAAACAGAAATCGCTCCCTACCTGATCGTCATCCGCCTGGAGGAATACGATTACCTCGGAGCCACGGCGATTGCCGCCGTGTTGCTGGTGATTTCCTTCGTTATTCTCGGCATCATTAACTGGCTGGAAGCCTGGTCCAACCGTTTTCACACCTGACATGGCTGGATCTGTAAAAACCAATTTAGGTGGCAGTCGCTCGGCTTCCCGGCGCGGGACGGAAGAAGCGCCTTTGGTCAAGTGGACCTTGATCATTGTGGCTTTTGCTTTTGCCACCGTGTTCCTGCTGCTCCCATTGATTAATGTTTTCGCGCAGGCTTTGTCCAAGGGGTTGAAAGTCTATTGGTCCTCGCTGGCCGATCCTGATTCATGGTCTGCGATCAAGCTGACGTTGTTGGTGGCCGTGATCAGCGTGCCTTTGAATGTTATTTTTGGCGTGGCGGCTTCCTGGGCGATTGCCAAGTTTCAATTTCGTGGCAAGTCGTTTCTGATCACTCTCATTGATTTGCCCTTTTCAGTTTCCCCGGTGGTTTCCGGTTTGATGTTCGTGCTGCTCTTCGGTCTGCAAGGCTACTTCGGCAAATGGCTGGATGCGCACGATACCAAGATTATTTTCGCCGTGCCCGGCATCGTGCTGGCCACGATTTTTGTCACCTTTCCCTTCGTGGCGCGGGAACTTATCCCGGTGATGCAGGCGACCGGCACAGAACAGGAGCAAGCCGCGCTTACCCTCGGGGCGAGTGGCTGGCAAACCTTCTGGCACGTGACCTTGCCCTCGATCAAATGGGGTTTGCTCTACGGCATTATTCTTTGCAATGCGCGGGCCATGGGCGAATTTGGCGCGGTTTCGGTGGTGTCCGGCCATATCACCGGGCAAACGGATACCATGCCCTTGCGGGTGGAAAAATTGTACAGTGAATACAATGCCACCGGAGCCTTTGCCGTGGCCAGCCTGCTGGCTTTGCTGGCTTTGTTGACCCTGGCGCTGAAAACGTTCATGGAATGGAAGACGCACCGGGAATATGAGCAGGCTCAACGGGTAGTGGATGATTCGACCAAAGTTTAAACGTTGCGAAATTTTATTGTTTAGCCGGCATGAGTATCGAACTGAAAAATGTCAGCAAAAAATTCGGCGAAGTCGCCGCCGTCAATAATGTCACCTTCTCGGTGCAGGACGGCGAGCTGATGGCTTTGCTCGGCCCCAGCGGCGGCGGCAAGACCACGGTGCTGCGCATGATTGCCGGTCTGGAGATGCCTACGGAAGGGGATATTTTTATTCGCGGCCAGCGGGTGAATGATGTTTCCGTGCAACATCGCAACATCGGCTTCGTCTTTCAGAACTACGCCTTGTTTAAAAACATGACGGTGTTCAAGAACATCGCGTTCGGGCTGAAGATCAAGAAATGGAAAAAGGCTGAAGCCGAAGCGCGCGTGACCGAGTTGTTGAAATTATTCGGTCTGGAAGGTTTGGAAAAACGTTATCCGCATCAGCTTTCCGGCGGTCAACGGCAACGCGTCGCTATTGCGCGCGCGCTCGCGCCCAAGCCGACGGTGCTTTTGCTGGATGAACCTTTTGGCGCTGTGGATGCCAAAATCCGTCAGGAGTTGCGCGAGTGGCTGGTGCATCTGCACCATGACCTGAACGTCACGACGATCTTCGTGACGCACGATCAGGAGGAGGCGCTGGAAGTTTCCAACCGGATTGTGATTTTCTCCCGGGGCAACCTGGAACAGATTGGCGCGCCGCGCGAAGTGTATGAGCAGCCCGCCAATGAATTCGTCGCCCGTTTCATCGGCGTGATGAATGTGCTCGAACTCGAAGTGAAAAACGGCATCGGGCGCGTCAATGAACTCGAATTTCCGACGCCTTCCGTGCCGGATGGTCAGCGGTTGCGCATCGGCTTTCGCCCCTATGCCGTGCAAATTTCGCGCGACCTCGGCGAATACCGCTATCGCGCGGTGTTAAGCCATACCTTTTTCCTCGGGATCATGCTGCGTCTGGAGTTGGAATTGCCTTCGGGGCTGACTTTGCGTTCCCGCATGACCAAGGAGGACTACGCCCGCCTCGGCCTGTTCGATGGGGCGGAAGTGTCCCTGCAAATTCGCACCTACCGCGTGCTGGCACAGGAAGACTCCGCGCTTGCAGATGAAGTGGTGGACGATTATCAAGTCCCCCCGAACCTCGCTGACGGAATTTAACCCCGGACAGCGACCGTCCCGGTCGCTGCTATGTCCGCATACGCGAGCGGGTTGGAAATGGCCAATACTGCTGGACCGAATCATATCGCTGCGACCAGGGATGGTCGCTGTCCGTTCCCTCCATAACAACACTGGATTTATCTTTCGCCACGTGGTTATGATTCCCACCTTGAATCAAAGCTCTACCCCAATCCGGGGCGAGCGATTGATTCTGTGTGAAAGCAGCCATGAAAAACGACTCGACCCTGACTGAATCACCGCTAAGAAGCCTGTTAAAAGGGTTTACCTGGCGCATTCTGGCCACGTTGACCACGATCATCATTGCGCTGTTGATCACCGGCAAAGTCGAGGCCGCGCTGAAAATCGGCAGCATCGAATTTTTTGCCAAGCTGATTATTTACTACGCACATGAACGCGCCTGGGCCCGCATTCCTCTGGGCACAGTCCGTCAATTATTGCCCGTCACCGTTCCCGTCACGGCTCAGGAATCTTCCCGTCCGGACGGGGATTCTGCGTCCTGACCTAAACGGTCCGGCCCGGATAAGCATTAAGTCGAAGCGGGAATTCATTGCGTGCGGGTTAAGATTTTCGTCCGTTCCACCGTCCAATAAAGTGCTGGCAATACCACCAGCGTGAGGAACGTGCTGCTCAAAATCCCTCCAATCACCACGGTCGCCAGTGGTCGTTGCACCTCCGCTCCAGCTCCGGTGCTCAAGGCCATCGGCACAAACCCCAACGCTGCCACCAGTGCCGTCATCAATACTGGCCGCAACCGGGTGAGTGATCCTTCAATGACCGCCTTGCGCACATCGTCGCTCGTTTCTTCCCGCAGTTGATTGAAATAACTCACCAGCACCACGCCGTTCAACACCGCCACGCCGCACAGGGCAATGAATCCAATCGCTGCCGTAATGCTGAACGGCAGACCGCGCGCCCACAACGCCAGGACGCCGCCCGTCAACGCCAACGGAATGCCTGTGTACACGATTGCGGCCTGACGCAAGCTGCCGAACGCCATGAAGATCAGGACGAAGATCAACGCCAGCGCCGCGGGAACCACGAGCAACAGCCGTGCGCGCGCTTCCCGCAAGCGCTCGAACTGGCCGCCAAACTCAATCGTGTAACCTTCGGGCAACGTAATTTTATCCTTCACCACCGCTTGTGCCGCGCGCACCCAGCCCTCCACGTCCTGAGTCCGCAAGTTAATCATCAATGCCGCCCGCCGTTTGCCCTCATCACGCCGGATGGGTTCGACAGCCTCGACGGTCTCAATCGTCACCAGGTCTCCTAATTTAACCAGCCCCTGATCGCCCGCCCGCACCGGCAGATTCCGAATCTGGTCCATGCGTTCCCGCAAATCACCGCGCAACCGCACGACCACTTCATGTGTGCGCAAACCGGGCTGCAATGTGCCCACCGTTTTTCCCGCGAGCGCCGTGGCCAGCGCCGCATTCACCGTATCGCTGCTGATGCCGCGCCGGATTAGTTCCTCGCGTTTGACGGAGAGTGTCAGGATGGGGGAACGGCCTTCCGTTTCAAACTCCACGCTGGCCGCGCCGGGAATATTTTCCAACAGCCCTTTGATTTTCCCCGCAGTCCCTTCCAGCAACTCAAAGTCCGGCCCGAACACCTTTACCGCCAGATCGGCCCGAATCCCTTCCAACATTTCGTTGAACCGCATTTCAATCGGTTGCGCCACCATCACGTCGCATTTGAAGTCACCTTGTTTGATGGTCTCACCAATTAAATCGGCCAGTTCCGTTTTCGAGGGCACGCGCCCATCACGCAACGGCCATTGCGCCCGCGGATGATAGAATACATAAAGGTCCGCTTCATTCGGCGCCATCGGGTCCGTGGCCACCTCCGCTGTGCCAATGCGTGAGAAGACGCGGGATACTTCGGGGAATTTTTCCCGCACCAGCCGGTCAATTTTCTTTTGTGCTTCCAGCGATGCTTCCAGGCTTTGTCCCACTGGCCGATAAAGCGTCATCGTGGTCGCGCCTTCATCCAGCTTGGGCGAAAACTCGGTTCCCAGCCGCGTAAAGACCCACCCGGAAAAACCAAAGCATAACAACGCCGCCGCGAAGACCAGCCAGCGAAAGCGCAAGGCCCACTCCAGTGTCGGTGCGTAAACCGATTTCGCAAAGCGCATCACGAAGTTTTCCGATTCCCCGACTTTCCCGCGCAGGAGGAATGAGCACAACGCCGGCATCAACGTAAGTGCCAGCACTAAAGCTCCGCCCAATGCCAGCATCACCGTGACGGCCATCGGCTTGAACATTTTTCCTTCCACTCCTGCCAGCGCCAGAATCGGCACATAGACGATCGTGATAATAATGACGCCAAAGAACATGGGGCTGGCCACCTGTCGGCTCGCCGAAAGCACTGTTTGCGTGCGTTCTTCCAACGTCAACGTGCGTCCCAGGTGTTGTTGCTTGTGAGCCAATTGGCGCACGATATTTTCCACGATGACCACCGCGCCATCAATGATCAGCCCGAAATCAACTGCGCCCAGACTCATCAGATTACCCGAGATGCCCAACCGGCTCATGCCCATGATCGCGCACAGAAATGAAAGCGGTATGGCCGTTGCCACGATCAAAGCCGCCCGCCAGTTGCCCAGCAACAACAGCAAAACCGCCACGACAAAAATGGCTCCTTCAAAAAGATTCCGCTTCACTGTTTCCACAGTGCGATCCACCAGTTCCGAGCGGTCATACTGAACGTGCAGTTCCATTCCTGCGGGCAAACGTTCGGTCAACGCCTGCAGCCGTTGCTGGACGCGATGCGCCACCACCCGGCTGTTTTCTCCGGCGAGCATCATCACGGAACCCACTACGGTTTCTTCGCCATTTTCCGTCGCCGCTCCCTGACGGGGAGCCGTGCCCATGTGAACGACCGCCAGATCCTTGACCTGAATCGGTCGCACTCCGGCTCCGAATTTTACCGGCAATAAACTTAATTCCTCCGCCGTGCGGGCTTTGCTCACCGCGCGCACAATCAACCGCTGACCGTTTTGATTGATGACCCCGCCGCCGCTGTTGGAAGTGTTTTGTGCAACGACATCGGCCAACTCTTCAAACGTGATGTTGGCCTCACTCATTTTTTGCGGGTCCGGCTCAATGATATACTGCCGCGTGAGTCCACCGATGCCGTTGACTTCAGCTACACCCGGTGTGCTGCGCAGGAAGGGACGGGCAATAAATTCTTGCGCCTCGGAAAGCTGCCTCATCGCCTCCATCTCGTCAGACGGACGATTCGTTGCCCCCGCTTTCCAGGCGAGGGTGTAATAAAATATTTCACCCAAACCGGTGCTGATGGGAGCCAGCCTTGGTTCCGCGCTCGCCGGCAATTGGGGCCGCACATTCTGCAACCGTTCGGCGATCAATTGACGGCTGCGATAAATGTCCACTCCGTCATTGAATTGCAGCGTGACCTGGGACAAGCCGTATTTCGTCAGCGAGCGCAACTCCGTCACGCCCGGCAAGCCCGCCAGTTCCTGCTCAATTATGCGTGTGACCAGATTTTCCGCTTCTTCAGGAGCCAACGCCTCCACCTGCGTGTTCACCTGCACTTGCGGGCTGGTGATGTCCGGCACTGCATCAATCGGCAGTTCGCGGGCATAATAGACCCCGGCCACCAATAATACTGTGGCCGCCAAAATGACGAAGACGCGTTGTCGCAATGAGAATTCCAGAATTCGATCGATCATATAGGTTCTCCTGTTGGTCGAGGGAATCGATCAAGGTTTAACGTGGACATCCGGTTGCAGGGTAATCAGCCGCAACTCGGCTCCGGTCACCCGTTCCAGTTCGCCAGCGGCTTGTATTACTTCCGCTTTCAGGTCCAGCAGCGCGTCCACTGCTTCCACGTATTGCTTCTGCAACTCCACATAGGTGGTGACAGGCACCGCTCCCAACCGGTAATGACGATCCGCCAACGCCGCTGCCTGGGAAAACTCTTCCAGCGAATTAGCGCGCCACTGATTCAATTCAGTCAGCCGCGTTTCGTAAGCCTGCCGGTGGCGTGTCAGTGCGCGTTCTACTTCGCGAATCGATACACTCAACAACGTTCCGGCTTGTTGGCGGCGCGCTTCGGCAACTTCAACATTCGCCGCGTTCTTGCGCCACAAGGGCAGGGGAACGCTCAACCCAATCCCGGCGATGCGATCCCGTTCCAAGGCGTTTTCTTCCGAAATAAATGGTCCTACGGAAACCGCCGGATAACGTTCGTTGCGGGCCAGATCGATTTTGAATCCCTGCTGTGCCAGTTCTGCCGCCTTGAGCCGGATTTCAAAATTGTTGGTTCTGGCCAACGCGATCAAATCAGCGAGTGGTTGCGCCATTTGCAACCCGATTTCCGCCGTTTCGATAAAGACCTCGTCATCCGTTGGCTTCCCTCGCAGCCAGTTCAATTCGCTGCGCGCCGCTTGCACATTCACTTCGGCGTCCGTGACCCGCTTGCGCAAGGTCAGTTCCGTGGCCTCGATGACGCGCAGTTCCAGCGTGGGGGTGATGCCGGCTGGATCGCGTTGCACCAGCACCGCGCGCAATTCGCTGAACCGCTGTTGCACTGCTCGCGTCGCGTTTAGCTTTTGCCGTGCTGCCCACAAGCTCCAGGCAGTGGTGCGCACGCGATTAGCGAGATCGGCCCGGAATTGGCTGAGGCCCAGTTCCGCCAATTGGACATCGTAATTGGCAATGGCCTTGCGCAACCCCATGCGTCCGGGCCATTCAAATGTTTGCATGACCGAAACCGACCACGCGACTCCTTCACCGCGCAGTCCTGCGTTATCCCGTGAACTCTTGCGTCCGATTTCCGCGTTCAACTCGGGCGCTGCCAGCAGACCTGCGGTTTTTCTTCCCGCTTTGGCAGCGATAATTTCTGCTTCGTAATAACGCAGCTCGGAATTGTGCGCGAGGGTTTCGGCCACGAGTGCCGGAATAGAGTTCGTGGGAACTTCGGCAGCGACGGCGGGCGATAAAAGGCCAAACAGACAGGTGCTCCAAATCAGTAAAGGGATGCTCTTCATATGAATCAAAAACGGTGTTTAAAATTTCTGCGGAACTGGCAATTCCCGGGGAATTCGCCTTGATAACGGGAAACCGGAAGACACGAGGGTCCGCTTAACACCATGCCGATCCGGAGGGTCAGGAAACGGGAGGAATCAAATGAGGAGCACCGTTTGACGGACGAAACTTGTCGCTGCGGGAGAAGGCGGCGGACGGCTGGCTAACGGCAGGTAAACCAGCGAGCAGGATTTGGCCTCAATCGTTGGTTCCGGCGGCAGATCAGCACAAACCAAGGCCAGATTGGCCACTGGTGAAATGGTTTTTCCAAGGCTGCATACCTCCAGCTTTTTGAACGAAATGACGTGATCCTGTTCCTCTCCGGAAACCGGTTTGGCCAAAGCCACCAGAAATTCTCCCACCGGGCAATGGCGCGGTTGCCAGGAATGAAGCGGTTCCGCTGCCGCGTTGCGATCATGACGGAGCACCACTTGATAGGTGCTGTCGCTGGAACCAAGCTGAACTTTATGCTCACCATCTACCCACGCCAAACCGGCGAACAGCAACGGGAGCAGTCCCTGTAATTGCGCGATCAGCAGCAGCGCCGTCAGGCCCGTCACCCATCGGGAGGGCGATGATCTTTTCGTTGGGTTGCTGGCGCGCATCGTTGACATCTTAACGGCAATGAGACGCCGGACACAATTATAGTGTTCAAATAATATTGTAACGGTTTCGGGGCGTTTAAATTTTCCTTGATTAAGCCGCCGGGTTTCTTCGTCTTTGTAGGAACACATGAAACTCATTTCGACCCGGCTTCGCAAGGGACTCCTTTTGTTTTCCATCTGTCTGAGCGTCAGTTTTCTCGGCGCTGCGGAGAAACCTTTTCTTCCGCAGGTTAACCGGGTTCTCGTTTTGGGCGATAGCATTACCTACGGCGGGCTTTATGTGGATTACCTCGAAGCCTACCTGCTAACGCGCTATCCGGAACGGCATGTGGAATTTATCAATGTTGGCCTGCCCAGCGAAACCGTTTCCGGATTGTCGGAAGCCGGTCATGCGGGCGGTAAATTTCCCCGCCCGGATTTGCACGAACGTCTCGAGCGCATTTTGCCCAAAGCAAAGCCGGATCTTGTCGTGGCCTGTTACGGGATGAATGACGGTATTTATTTTCCCTTCAGCGAAGAGCGTCTGCACGCGTATCAGGAAGGTGTGAAATGGTTGCGTAAAGAGGTTGCCGGGGCTCACGCGTCAATGATTCATCTGACCCCGCCGGTCTTCGACCCCGTGCCTGTTAAAGCGAACACGTTGCCCGCTGGGCTCGATGCCTACCCAAAACCTTACGTGGGCTACAACGATGTGCTCGACCGTTACTCGGAATGGCTGCTCAGCGAACGCAAACACGGCTGGAACGTCGTCGATCTGCATTCGGTGATGAACAAGCATCTGGCCGGGCGACGTAAAGAATCACCGGATTTTATTTTCGCCCGCGATGGTGTGCACGACAATGCCACGGGGCATTGGCTGTTCGCCCAACAATTGCTTCTCACATGGGGCGCTCCCGCAGAGGTTGATAGCGCCGTCATTAATGCGAAGAAATCAAAGGTGGAACATGGGCAGGTCACCGGTCTCATTGCCGATAAAAATGAAATTCATTTCGATTGGAAAACGCGGCGACCGATGCCGATGGACCCGCAATGGGATGCGAAATCCGTCGCTCTCGAACAGATCGCCGCTCGATTCAATCGTCATACGCTCACCGTCAAGGGACTCACTGCGAAGTCTTATCAGTTGTTTGAAGGCGAGCAATTGATCGGCACGGCTACGGGCGAAGAGTTGGCCAAAGGGGTTGATTTGCTTCAATTGCCGGCCTTGTCCACGAACAAAGGCGGTGCGGAAATTTTGAAACTCATTCGTCAGCAGCAGAAAATCCAAACGGACGCTTGGCTGACGGACACCGGCCACAAACGTCCCGGCATGGCCAAAGGATTGCCGCTCGAAGAAGCGCGTATCAAAACGGCTGATCTGGAAGCGAAACTGCGCGAGTTAACTGCGCCGGTGACATTGAAACTGCGTTTGGTCCCTCAATCTTGACCGGCATCGGTCGCGGAAATTCTTAAACGGGAGTTGCGTTGCCCTGGTATTGGGCATCGCCGAATGCCAGCATCGGATAGAAGACAATCGGCAGCAGAATCATACCGATCGCGAAACCGACGCCTTTCCCAAACTTCTCCGCTAACGCCACGGTCAACATAATCATGACGATCACGTTTACACACGGGATCAGGCAAAGTGCCAGCCACCAGACCGGCTTTTCGGCGATCTTGATGACGATATAAAGATTGAAGATCGGGATAATCGAAGCCCATCCCGGCTGCCCGGCTTTCGTAAAGATGACCCAGTGCGAGATAATGATGAAGATGACGAAGAGAAACCCCAGTATCGGTATCATATAAACCTCCCTTGATGGTTGTTGATGTTCATCCTGCTCTTATCGGCACCCTGAGCTTTTCAGTCCTTTGGGTCAAGACCTAGATCGAAGGGAAGCGGTCTATGGTTTACGCGCTTTTTTCGTGCCCTACGGCGGTTCAACGGCTAAAAGCAACCATGCCTGTAAAGCCCAAACAAGTTGAACGCGCCTTTGCCCTCGCGCGAGAACGCTACGCCGAGCAGGGGGTGGATGTGGAGCGCGCCCTTGCTCGTCTCGCCAAAATTCCCGTCTCCCTCCACTGCTGGCAGGGCGATGATGTGACCGGCTTCGAAAATCTCGGCTTGGCCATCGGCGGCGGATTAGCCGTTACGGGCAATTATCCTGGAAAAGCCCGCACGCCGGATGAATTGCGTGCCGATCTAACCAAGGCACTTTCACTTGTTCCTGGCCAACATCGTGTGAACCTGCACGCCAGCTATGGTGAGTTCGGCGGCCAGCATGTGGATCGTGATGAAATTGCCCCCGAACATTTTCGCAATTGGATTGCCTGGGCCAAAGCCAATGGCCTGGGACTCGACTTCAATCCCACCTGCTTCGCCCATCCCAAAGCTGCGGATGGATTCACTTTGTCCCACCCCGATAAATCCATTCGCCAGTTCTGGATTGAGCACTGTCGGCGTTCCCGCGAAATCGGCGCGGCCATGGGCAAAGCACTTGGAAAAACCTGTGTCACGAACGTCTGGATACCCGATGGCTTCAAAGACACCCCTGCGGATCGTCATACGCCTCGCGAACGGTTAGCGGCTTCGCTCGATGCGGTGTTCAAACAAAAGCTCTCATCAAAGTACAATTTGGATGCCGTTGAGCCGAAATTGTTCGGTATTGGCGCCGAGAGTTGCACCGTCGGCTCGCATGAGTTTTATCTCGGTTACGCCATCACCCGCCAGAAATTGTTGTGCCTTGATGCCGGCCATTTTCATCCCACCGAAACAATTACGGACAAGATTTCCAGCGTCCTCCAATTCCTGCCGGAAATTTTGCTCCACGTCAGTCGGGGCGTCCGCTGGGACAGTGACCACGTCATCACTTTCACCGATGACCTCCAAGCCATCGCCCGCGAAATCATCGCTAACAATTGCGAAGAACGCGTCCATCTCGGTCTGGATTACTTCGATGCCAGCATCAACCGCCTCGCCGCCTGGATCATCGGCACCCGCAATCTGCTGCGCGCCCTGCTCGTTGCCTTGCTCGAACCGCCATCAATTCGTTCGGCCGAAATCGTGGGCGACAACACCGCCCGCCTCGCCTTGCAGGAAGAGGCGAAGTCACTGCCTTTTGGTGCAGTGTGGGACTACTATTGCCTGCAAAAAGACGTTCCCATCGGTGACGCGTGGCTGACAGAGGTGAAACAATATGAGCGGGATGTTTTATTGAAACGTCTATAGCCAGTAATCTATGGAGGTATTTGTGGTAATCGGAGTTAAAGGCAAAGTAGTTGAATGTTTTCATCGTACATTCCCTGTCGCTCAACCCGAAGGGTTGTCAGAAATTAGCCGGGGGTCGAGGCTCGGCGAAGACCCCCGGTTACCGGTCGAAAATGTCATGCACCCTGAAAGGGTGCCAGAACCATAACCACCGATGGGTTCCACCTTTCTCAGCCTCCATTACCACGTCGTCTTTAGCACGGAAGACCGTCGCCCACTAATCCGCCACGAATGGCGACCTCAATTGCACGAATACCTCGACGGCACGGTTCGCGGCCTCGGCGGAATTCCTGAATCCGTCGGCGGAGTTGAAGACCACGTGCATCTATTGATTGGCTTAAAGGCAACCCATTGCCTTGCGGATTTTATGCGCGAGTTGAAAAAAGCCTCGGTCTTCTGGGCCATTGACCATCACGAACCGGAATTCGGCTGGCAGGATGGTTACGCCACGTTCACCATTAGTGCCACCCATCGCGAATCAGTCAGAAAATATATTGGCAACCAGGAAGAACATCACAAAAGATTGAGCTTCATGGATGAGTTAAAAGTTTTGTTGGAGAAAAACGGCGTTCAATACGATCCGAAATATTTGTTGTGAGATGGGTTATTCAAAATGATGCGCTCTGTCACCCCTCCGGGGTGAATGTCCCCTTTGTTTTGTCACCGGGGGGCTTCGCCGGGCTTCGACCCCCGGCTAATCTCTGGCAACCCTTCGGGTTGTCTGGCGCATCGTGCGTGAACCATTTGAATCGGAGGGTAGTTGCTGCGTGAAACCTCTCCTCCAACTTACTCAGGTCACGAAAGTCTTTGGCGCGGTGCGCGCGTTGAAAGGGGTTTCGTTTGATTTGAACGAAGGAGAGGTGCATGCGTTGCTCGGAGAAAATGGCGCGGGCAAATCTACACTCATTAAAATAATCACGGGCGCACATCAACCCGACAGCGGCGCAATTGTCGTGAACGGCGAAGCCGTTCAACGTCTCACGCCCGCCTCCGCGCATAAACTCGGCATTGCCTGCATTTATCAACAACCGGCTTTGTTTCCTGATCTCACCGTCGCGGAAAATATCGCGTTGCGTCTGGAACCCGTGAGTGGAGTTCGCCGTGTGAACTGGTCCGCACGCCATGATCGTGCCCAACAACTGTTGCAACGCATCGGTGCGGCCATTGATCCGGCTACGGAAGTTCGCCAACTCTCCATGCCGGAGCAGCAGTTGGTGGAAATCGCCTGCGCGCTCGGTGCCGGCGCGCGCATCGTGATTATGGATGAACCGACGGCGTCACTCACGCAAAAGGAGCAGCACTTGCTCTATAGCGTCGTGCGCGATTTGCGCCAAGCCGGTGTGGGCGTCATTTATATTTCACATCGGTTGGAAGAAATCTTTGCCCTGGCCGACCGCGTCACCGTCCTCCGCGATGGCGAAAGTGTGGGAACCAACCTCGTTGATGACATTGACGAAGCGGAGTTGATCAAAATGATGGTCGGCCGCGAGGTGTCCCATATTTATCCGTCGTCTGAAAGTGTGCCGGGCGAAGTGCGGCTTTCCTTGCGCAACGTAAATTGTGCGGCCAGCGGTGTTCACGATGTTACCCTGGACGTCCGTGCTGGCGAAATTGTCGGCCTTGCTGGTTTGGTCGGCGCGGGTCGCACGGAATTGGCGCGTGTGCTCTTTGGCATCACGCCCGCCGATGCAGGTGAGATTTTTCTGGACGGTCAGCTCGTGACTATCGCGTCCCCCGAAAGAGCCATTGACCTGGGCATTGCCTACGTGCCGGAAGATCGCCGCCGTCACGGGGTGATTTTGGAAATGCCCATCGCGGCGAATATGACGATGGCGATTCAGCGCCGTATCTTTCCCGGCACATGGCTTCGTTCTGGCGCAGAACGTGAATTGGCTGAGAGTTACATCCGTGACCTCGCCGTGAAAACTTACGGCCCCGATGCTCCGGGTGGCTCGCTGAGCGGCGGCAATCAGCAAAAGGTTGCTCTAGCCCGCTGGCTGGCGACTAAGCCAAAATTCCTGATTCTCGATGAACCAACGCAAGGAGTCGATGTCGGTGCTAAAAGTGAGATTCACAAAATCATTCGCCAACTTGCAAAAGAAGGAATGGCCGTCTTGATGATTTCCAGCGACCTGCCTGAAGTGTTGGGCATGAGTGATCGCATTGCCGTGATGCGTGGCGGCACTATTGCCGCGATGTTGCCGGGCCAATCCGACGCTCACTCCGTAATGGCCGCGGCCCTGGGTCAAGCCGGAGGTGCGTCATGTTAAAGCGCAACTTCCGCGAAGTCTCCGTGGCGTTGGCGTTGGGCCTCCTGCTGCTTTTTCTGGCGATCTTTGCCCCGGGCTTTTACCAACCACAACCCTTGCTCTCGTTGTTGACGCGTGAAGCCCCAACGCTCGTCGTGGCCTGCGGGATGGCACTCATTATCATTTCGCGGCAGATCGATATTTCCGTCGGCTCGCAATTCGCGGTGTGCAGCGTTTGCGCGGGCTTGCTTGCTGCGGCGAAATGGCCGCTTGCACTCGTGCTGCCGATGACGCTTTTGCTGGGCGCGTTGCTTGGCGCAATCAACGGCGTGCTCGTGGCCGGTCTGCGACTGCCCTCCATCGTGGTCACGCTCGCGACCATGGTGACATGGCGCGAAGGCCTGCGCTGGCAGCGTCAGGGGCAATTCGTGAATCTGCCCGATGGCGTGCAATGGTTTGGCTTGAGCCAAACGGCTGGGCAATGGGCCATCATCGCCGTGGCGCTGCTTTTGCTGATTGCGATGGCGTTCGCAATGAAACACCTTGCGGCGGGGCGATTCATTTACGCCGTGGGTTCAGATGCCGAAGCGGCCCGTCTCGCCGGTCTTCGCCCGCAACTCATCACGTTCCTCAATTTTGTGCTGTTGGGCAGTTTGACTGCGGTGGCTGCGATCATGAACACCGTGCAATCGCCGCAAGTCGATCCGAAATCCGGCACGGGTCTGGAACTCAAAGCGATAGCCGCCGTTGTGGTGGGTGGCGTGGCGATTTCGGGTGGCCGCGGCAAGCTCTGGGGCGTGTTCGTGGGCCTGCTCCTGCTCGCGTGTATCAGCCCTGCGTTGACCCATCTGCACATTGAACCTTATTGGGAAAAGGCCATTCAAGGCGTCATCATCCTGCTGGCCGTGGTAGCAGATGGCTTGCGCAGTCGAAAGGAGCAACACTAACCATGGCAAATGAGGGAAATAATTCCCGTGTGGCTGGCTGGAAATCCGTTTTGTTCCGCCATGAAACTGTGCTGCTCGTCGTGCTCGTGCTGGAATGGCTCTACTTCAATTCCGTGGGTCGCCGTTTCGGCACGCTCGATAACACGTTCGATATTATTCGTCACTCAGTGGAAATCGGCCTGCTCGCGCTGGTGATGACGCCGATTATTCTGACGGGTGGCATTGATCTCTCGGTCGGTTCGCTGCTCGGCTTGTGTGCGATTCTCTTTGGTAAACTTTGGCGCGATGCGGGCATGTCACCATTGGCGGCAGGGGCTTGCACGTTGGGGATTGGTGCGCTGGCGGGCGGTTTGAATGCGGTGTTGATCACCGTATTGAGATTGCCGCCCCTGATTGTGACTTTGGGGACGTATTCACTGTTCCGTGGCGTGGCGGAAGCGATTACTCATGGGGTCGATACGTTTACGGATTTTCCGGCATCGTTTCTGTTCATCGGTCAGGAACGGTTTTTAGGAGTTCCCGCGCAAGCGCCGGTCTTTGTGGTGATCGCCATTGGCGTTTGGCTGCTGGTGCATCGGACTACGTTTGGACGTTCGTTTCGCGCGATTGGTTTTTCGCCGGAAGGTGCGCGGTATGCCGGTATTCCGGTGGAGCGACGTTTGGCATTGGTCTATGTGCTGGCGGGCGTCGTGGCTGCCTTGGCAGCGATCATTTACACGGCACGATTGGGCCAGGCGAAAGCAGACGCGGGCACGGGTTACGAGTTGTTCGCCATCACCGCTGTCGTGTTGGGAGGCACGAGCATTTTTGGCGGCATGGGTTCGGTGCATGGAACATTGCTGGGCGTGGCCGCGATTGCGGTGTTGAGCAACGGTCTCGTGCATGCGCGGCAACCCCGTGAGGTCGCGGGCATGTTGACAGGCGCGTTATTGCTCATCGCGTTGTCCAGCAGTGCGGTGCCCCGCTTGTTTGCGGCCTGGCGAGCGAAACGTGCCGCTGCTCCGGCCAAGGCGTCTTAGCCGATTAATTTCATCCTCCTTTGTTGGCTTGGAGATTGCATCTCTGGCTCGCCGCCTTTAAAACTCACCGCAGCCCGATACTGTTATGAAACGCATTTTAATTCTCCTCGCATTGGCCGGTCTGGCCGTCGTGACCGGTTGCAATAAATCCTCCGATACGCCCGCAGCTTCGGGTGGCTCATCCGCAACACCTGCTCCCAGTGGCGCGGGCAAAAAGCTCACCGTGGCGTTCATGCCCAAGAGCAAGGGCAACGCCTACTTCGTGTCCTGCAAACAGGGCGCGGATGAAGCGGCGAAGGAATTGGGGGTTGAACTGCTCTTTGACGGGCCGACCGATCCCGATCCCGCCAAGCAAAACGAAATCATCGAGAATTGGACGACGCTGGGCGTGGATGTGATTGCCGTCGCGTGTGAAAATAAGGACGGCATTTCCACGGCACTGCGCAAGGCTCGGCAGAAGGGCATCAAGATTGTCACCTTTGATTCCGATGCCGCCACGGATGCGCGCGAGTTCTTTGTGAATCAAGCCACGCCCGAAGGTATCGGCTACACCCTGACCGATGAAGCGGCGCGGCTGCTGAATGGGGAAGGGGACTTCGCCATTATCACGGCCTCACTGACGGCGGCCAACATGAACGAGTGGCGCAAGCACATCGACGCGCGTCTGGCGGAGAAATATCCCAAGCTGAAACTCGTGGCGACGAAGCCCTCCGATGACATGAAGGATAAAGCGCAAAGCGAAGCCACAGCGCTGCTCAGTGCGTACCCGAATCTCAAATTGATTATGGCCATCTGTTCGCCGGCCGTGCCGGGTGCGGCGGAAGCGGTCAAACAGGCGGGCAAAGTGGGAGCGGTGAAAGTGATCGGGCTTGGCCTGCCGAGTGAGAATCGCCGTTACGTGAAGGACGGTGTAACGCAAAGCGTGATTTTGTGGAAGACGGTGGATCTCGGTTATCTAACGATTGAATCGGCGGTGGCGGTAGCGAAAGGTGAACTGAAAGCCGGCGCAACCACGTTCAAGGCCGGACGGTTGGGTAATATGGAAATCAAAGGAGATAACATCCTGCTCGGAAAACCGTTTATCTTTAACAAGGATAACATCGACCAGTTTGATTTTTAATGGGGGCGTGCTCATGAAACGATACGCCTTCAAAATGAAACTGAAGCCGGGCGTCGAAGCAGAATACCAACGGCGACACGACGAAATCTGGCCGGAACTGGCGAAAGCGATTCGGGAAGCGGGCGTATCGGATTACTCCATTTTTCTGGATGCGGAAACGCGCACTTTATTCGCCGTGCAGAAATTGGCCGATGACCACACGGCTACGAGTTTGCCGAATCATCCCATCGTGCGGAAGTGGTGGGATTACATGGCGCCGTTGATGGAGGTGCACCCCGACCATTCGCCGGTGTGTGTGGAGTTGAAGGAAGTGTTTCATCTGGATTGAAGCGGGCTATGAACGAGCAGGTTTATCTTGGAGTGGATATTGGCGCGGAGAGTGGCCGGGTGATGGCCGGCTGTTGGAATGGAAAACAGCTTCGTTTGGAGGAATTGCATCGTTTTCCGAATGGCGCGATCGCGCTGGGAGATACCTTGCGCTGGGATGTGCTGCGGCTGTGGGCAGAGGTGCAAAACGGTTTGGCGATCGCAGCGAAACGATATGGAAAAGCGGTCGTATCGATTGGCGTGGATACGTGGGCGCTGGATTATGTGCTGCTTTCCCAATCAGAGGAATTGATCGGGCAGCCGTTTTGTTATCGCGATGCGCGGACGCGGGGACTGGTTCAAGCGGCTTGTAATCGCGTGCCTCGTGCGGAAATCTTCGCACAGAGCGGGTTGCAATTCATGGAGATCAACACGCTTTGCCAGTGGCTCGCGCAACAGCGCGACAATCCGGAAACGTTCACGGCTGCAAAATCGTTTTTGATGATTCCTGATTTCCTGAACTGGTGTCTGAGCGGTGCGAAAGCGGTGGAGTTTACGAACGCGACCACGACACAGTTTTTTCACCCAACGAAGCTCACGTGGTCGGTGGATTTATTAAACCGGCTGGGATTGCCGACACATTTATTACCCGAGATTGTAATGCCGGGAACGCGCGTTGGCGAATTGCGTGAATCGGTGGCGGCGCGCAGTGGTCTGTCACGTATTCCTGTGATTGCTCCGGCGACGCATGACACGGGCTCAGCGGTGGCGGGTGTGCCAACGGCGCACACGGGTTGCGCGAACTGGGCCTACATCAGTTCCGGCACGTGGTCCCTGGTGGGCGTGGAGACAAAGGAACCACAACTGTCCGAGCGGGCGCTGAATTTAAATCTTACGAACGAAGGTGGCGTCGATGGCACGTGGCGAGTGTTAAAAAACGTTATGGGCCTGTGGCTCGTGCAGCAATGCCGCCGCGCCTTTG
Organism: Verrucomicrobiota bacterium; assembly: GCA_048497895.1. GTDB lineage: Bacteria > Verrucomicrobiota > Verrucomicrobiia > Limisphaerales > JBEHZA01 > JBEHZA01. Next base: position 2,885 of record JBEHZA010000020.1, on the reverse strand, counting down.
AAGCGCGTGGGAAAAATTTCGCTTATGCGGAACTGGTGCATCTGGCGGAACAGGCGGAGCCGTTTCGTTCGTTGATCGACCCGGACGATGCACGGTTTCTTAGCCCGGCGGATATGCCGGGTGCGATTCAATCGTTCTGTCGAGAGACGAACCAGCCGGTACCGGAAACGGAAGGGCAGTTGATGCGTTGCGCGTTCGAGAGTCTCGCACTGAAATATCAGACGGTGATTGGCTGGCTGGAGGAACTCACGAGGGAACGCATTGACGTGGTGCATATCGTGGGTGGCGGCGCGCGCAATGCGTTGCTGAATCAATTTACGGCGAATGCGTGCGGACGTCCGGTTTTGGCCGGGCCGGTAGAAGCGACGGTGTTGGGGAATCTGCTCGTGCAAGTGCGCTCACAGGGAGAATTAAAAACGCTGGCGGACATGCGTTCGGTGGTGAGTGCTTCGGATGAGGTGACGGGCTTCGAGCCGGCGAATGAATCAGCGTGGCGGGAGGCGGCGGAGAAGTTTCAAAAATACATATTAAACCGCTAATCGGCGCTGATCTGCGCTGATGGGACAGGAAGCCGTTGAAACGGCTGAGTCTCATGCGGAAGGCGAAGTCGCCTTGCTGAAGCAAGGTGTTAATGAGATGGGAAAAGAGCGGGGCTTGCGTTTGGCAAACCCCGCTTGAATTTTTTCTGATGTTCGTCACTTCGGCTTGAGCAGCGCGCTGACGGCGCTCGCGGGTGCCGGCGTGAAATGCGAGGGCTGCATCGAATAGGCGGCGCGGCCTTTGGACAGGCTGCGGGTCGCATTCGCATAGCCGAACATTTCTGCCAACGGCACTTCGGCGGTCACGATGGCGGTTCCCAGCCGTGTTTCCAGGCCAAGCACTACACCACGACGACGTTTCAGATCGCCGAGAATATCGCCCTGATATTCCGCGGGCACACTGCTCTCGACTTTCATGATTGGCTCCAGGAGCACCGGTTGCGCGGCACGCAGGGCTTCCTTCACCGCGTAAGTGGCGGCCAGCCGGAACGCCAGTTCATTCGAGTCTTTCACGTGGGCTGCGCCATCCACAATGACCACGCACACATCGACGACGGGATAACCGCCGAGGACGCCATCGCGCAACGCATCGTTCGCGCCTTTCACACACGCCGCGATGAAGGGACGCGGGATGTTTCCGCCGGTGACCTGATCTTCGATCACGATACCCTTGCCCCGTTCGTTCGGACTCACGTTCACGATGACGCGCGCAAACATGCCCGAGCCGCCGCTCTGTTTTTTTAACAGATAGTCGCCCGTGGCCGCTTGCGTGATCGTCTCGCGATACGCGATCTGCGGCTGGCCGGTGTTCGTCGCCACCTTGAACTCGCGCGCCAACCGTTCGCGCATGATGTCCAGGTGCAACTCACCCATGCCCGCCATGATCGTCTGGCCCGTTTCCGCATCCGTGAACGTGTGGAACGTCGGGTCCTCATCGCTCAAGCGTTGCAGCGCGATCGCCAGATGTTCCAGTTCCGTGCTCGATTCGGCCTCAATGGCCATGCTGACCACCGGTTCCGGAAACGACGGCGGCTCCAGCAATACGGGCCGCTCCACCGCGCAGAGCGTATCGCCGGTGGTAATGCTTTTTGTGCCCGCAATGGCGGCGATGTCGCCCGCGTAACAGGCGGCAATCTCTTCGCGCTTGTTCGCGTGCAATCGCAGCAGCCGGCCGATGCGTTCGCGTTTGCCGGTGCGCGGTACATAGACGGTATCGCCTTTGCGCAGTGAACCGGAATAGACGCGGAGATAAACCAATCTTCCGGCCTGTTTGTCCGTCGCTACCTTGAAGGCGAGCGCGGCCAACGGCTCAGCGTCATCAGCATGCACGAGCACTTCCGCCTCATTCTCACCGTGTGAACGAATCGCAGGCAGATCGAGCGGACTCGGCAGATAATCGACAATCGCGTCGATCAAAGGCTGCACGCCTTTGAACTTGTACGCGGAACCGCCGATCACCGGCACGAAACGGTTCGTCATGGTCTGACGTCGAATAGCCGCTTTGAGCACGGATGCGGGTACGGGCTGGTTCTCAATAAAGAGAGCCGCCACGGCATCATCCAATTCCGCCAGTGCCGCAACGAGGTCACGGCGCATACGAGCCACAGTGTCACGCAACTCCGGCGATACCTCTTCGATATGATAGCCACCGTCTTTGCCGTTCGCGAACACAAGGGCGCGTTCGTTGACAACGTCGAGTTGTCCACGCAATTGGTCTTCACTGCCGAGGGGTGGCAGCACAGGCCAGGCATTCGCGCCGAGCTTCGTGCGCATATCACTGACGACGTGCGCGAAGTCCGCGCCCGTGCGATCCATCTTGTTGACGAACGCAATGCGCGGCACGCCGTATTTATCGGCCTGACGCCATACAGTCTCGGATTGCGGCTGCACGCCTTCCACGCCGCTGAATACGGCCACTGCGCCGTCGAGTACGCGCAAGGAACGTTCCACCTCAGCCGTGAAATCTACGTGGCCGGGGGTATCAATTATGTTTAAACGATGGCGCAGGCCGGTGAAGTTTTTGAACAACACCGCTTCGTCCGCAGGCGTCCAATCACAAGGAATGGCGGCCGCGGTAATCGTGATGCCTTTCTCGCGTTCCAGGTCGCTGAAATCCGTGGTCGTAGTGCCGTCATGCACTTCGCCGACCTTATGGATCGCGCCCGTGTAATAGAGAATGCGCTCGGTCAAGGTGGTCTTGCCGGCGTCAATGTGCGCGGCGATGCCAAGGTTGCGCAGCCGTTCCAGCGGGAACTCGCGCGGGGCGGCTTGCGGATTTGCGACCGGCGGATTCATACGGGTTTTATTTAGGGTGGTGTTCATAGGTTTTACTCCTTCCGGCTTTCC
>JBEHZA010000019.1:0-22588 GCA_048497895.1 Verrucomicrobiota bacterium | reverse complement strand
GGCGGCGGCATCAATCTCAGCAATGCCCAAAACTACCTCGATGCCGGCGCGCCCCACGTCATTGTCACGTCCTGGGTGTTTCGCGAAGGTCGTTTGGATGAAACACGCTTGCAGGAACTGCTTAAAGCTATCGGAAAAAAGCACCTCGTCCTCGACCTGAGCTGCCGCAAACGCAATGGCAACTACTACGTCGTCACCGATCGCTGGCAGAAATACACCGATCTTATCGTCTCCCGCGAAACCCTGGAAAAACTCGCTTCAAGCTGTGATGAATTCCTCATCCACGCCGTTGATGTCGAGGGCTTGTGCCGCGGAGTGGATTTGGAACTGGTCGAAAAACTTGGCGAATGGACCCCCATCCCTACCACTTACGCCGGCGGCGCGAGTTCCCTGGCCGATCTGGAAACAGTCACGAAAATTGGCCGCGGCCAGATTGATCTCACGATTGGTTCCGCGCTGGATATATTCGGCGGCACCGGGGTGCGCTATGCCGATTGCGTGGAATTAAACCGCGAACTCAATGAACTGTGGGGCGGCCAGGACTAATCCCCCCATCGCACCCAGCCCGTCTCATGATGCTTCGTCGGGAACAAAGCCGGATGAAATAATTCCGCCAGAATTTCCATCGACTCCACCAGCCGCGGACCCGGTCGATTGAAATATTGGTTTCCGTCGAGGATATAGACCTTGCCCGCTTTCACCGCTTTCAGATCGGACCAGCCGGGACGCTGCGTCAACGCGCGCATTTCAGCCCGTGTCCGCTCGATATTAAAGCCGCAGGGCATCAACAAAATGATGTCCGGGTTCTGCTTCACGACCGGCTCCCACTCCATCCACGGCGAATGCTTGCCCGGTTGGCCGAACAGATTCTTTCCCCCCGCCAGATCGACGAGTTCCGGCACCCAATTCCCCGCCGCCATCAGCGGGTCCAGCCATTCGATGCACGCCACCGTAGGCCGCCGCGTGACCAGGCAAACCTTTTCGATAATATCCACGCACCGGTTCTTGAGCGAACGCAATAGAGCACGCCCCGTTTCCTCCGCATTCAAGGCCACCGAAATCGCCCGCATCTCGTCCCACACCTCAGACAATCTCTGCGGTGAAAACGAAACGATCCTGGGCTTTGACCCCAGCCATTCGCCCACGGCCTGTTCCACCTCGTCCAGACTCACCGCACAAACCTTGCATTGCGCCTGCGTGAGAATGATATCGGGGCGCAACGCCTTCAACTGCTCAGTTTCAATTTGATAGAGAGAAAGCGCCTCCTGCACCAACGACTTCACCTGCCGGTCAATCTCGGCACTGCTGTCCTCCGCCGAAATCTTCGACCGCGTGCAAACCGGCAAGTCGCGAATCTGCGCCGGATAATCGCATTCGTGAGATCGCCCCACCAATTGTTCGCGCAATCCCAGCGCACAGACAATCTCCGTGCAACCGGGCAGAAGGGAAATAATGCGTGGCGATTTCAAAAGCGGCGTATTTTTACGTTATTTGCCCAACCGGGCCAAGAGCGATTTGCCATCCTGCCGGTGTCAGGCCGAAATCCGTTTATTTCTTCGCTTTCGCCGGCGTCAATTTCTTCCCGCACTCCGGATCATTCGGCACGGGCTGTCCGACTTGATCAACCGGTTCCGTAAACAAGTAACGCCACACCGCTTCATGCAGGAATTTCCCGGACGCATCCTTCGGTGCCGCGCCACCCGGCACGACCGAGCTATGCGCCCGCTTGGCATCCCCCTTCACATCTGCATCCGTAATCAAACGCCGCGTGTTCCCATACGGCGGCGTGGCCGTGTCCACTTTCACAATCGGACCAAACTGCGCCAGCCCCAGCAATTGCCACGAACGGCAATAGTGATCGCCCGACCAGCCGCCATCCAACACGTGACTGAAGCCAAAATATCGATTGGCCGGCGTCGCCGAAGGCAATCCCTGCCACGTCTCCAGTTGATCGCGCGGCCCGCAGAACATCACCACCCGATCCACCTTTTGATACTTCGCAAAGCGCGCCGCCGTGGTCGAGCCGTGAGAACTGCCGGAAATAATCACCCGGTCCCAGCGCAGTCCCTTCTGATCGTCCGCGAGAAAATAGCCCCAGCCCGCCTGTGGATTTTCTTTCGCCAGCCATTTCACGAACATCAACGCCCGTTCCATCATGCCATCCGGTTTGGGAATGTTCACCACGTCGCTGAAATCCTCGCCCGTCGCCGCTTCCAACCGGATTTTACCGAGAAACTTATCGTCCGTGGGCGGTGCCGCATTCCCGAACTTCTCGAACCAGCCGTTGGCGTAATGCACCTGAATCGCATGCAGCCCGTAACTGTTCACCCGCTCAAACAACGGCGCGCTGTAACCCATCAGCCAGATTACCAGCTTGCCTTGTGGCGCCACGCGCGTATCCACCGTCGCCACCTCCACATCCGCCGGCTTCCCGTTTTTTTCAAACACAAAATCAATCTCTGGATGCGGTCGCGCCCGCGGATCAAGCTGACTTGCCCGCGCCTTGAATTCGTACCGCTGCGGCTTCGGGTCTTTGAATGAGAGCGGCGCATCCGCTGCGTGCAGTGTCGTGAGTGGAGCCAGCAGCATAGAGGAGAAAATCAAGAACGATATTTTCATAGACATATACGGAAGCTACCTTTACGTCTGCCGCGCAGCAAACTTTCTCGAACAACGGATATGCAAAAAAGCTCAATCAACCGCATGCTGAAATTACGAATCTAAATGTGAGGAAGGTCAGGAGCAGAAATAATTGGATCTGATTCGGTGGCTACTTTCCAAAGCCTGCCTTGAATTTCAGCTACTCCTGGTCCACGAGTTTTCGACGGAGCAAGACGGACGGAAATCGATTCACCTCGGTTAGGAACGGATACTCCGAGAGTCCGGGCAATCGCGGCATGAGACAAGTATTGGCCAAGGATAATAATCCCTTCCGCCTTGAGCGCAGTCCGGGCTCCACCATTAGTGCGGACACGTTTCATGTAATCGTCCTGCTGCGCGACCGTCGCCACGACCGCTCTGCCAACTATCCGGCCAAGCGCACAACGGAAGAGTTCGTTAATCCTTTTTTGCCCAGACTTGAACGCCATGATTCGGTCAACGTCATTCCTTTCCAATTGGAGAAGAACATTCGCTGGCAATAGCGCATTATTGAAAATCCATGTAATGGAACGGCGCCCTTCTTCGTTGAGTGTGGCCTTCGCATCTCTGTTGCTGCCAGTATTAAGACAGGATGAGGTAACACGAACAACCCCCATGCTCCACGTTGGATTTTGATTATCTTCAGCGAATATCAGAAGAGAAAGATGTCCGAGAGCCGCAAGAGGGATCACCCATCCCCCCATCCTCTGAGAGTATTTACAACTAACTTCGATTCCGGCAATTCGGTAATCAAGCATCTGGCCATCGTCAAATTTGAACTCGCGGTGAAAATTCATTTCGACGATCTCTCCCACGTGAGACAACTCTGACTTATTTAGCTGATTCCAGCGGTACCGACCAGTCCGCTGGCCGTCATACATCTGATCAAAGGTATCACGAAGGACCTGTGCTGTCCGGAGCCCTTTTGGATCAAGCAACCGAATCGCGTTAAATACATCTGAAACGTGTGGGTCGTGTTTCGTTGGTGAATTCATTTTGTATCCAATATTGATTTTCACATTTTGTGACACGCAGCCCACCAATCGTCTACAGACTATAGTATGTGATCGCGCAATGCTGAATTGCTCACCGGTACAATGTTCTCTTAAAGAACACTTTAAGTCTGCATTTCTGTTATTTAATGCACAATGGCAGCAGGCTTAAATAGGCGGCAGAGCCGCAACATAGTTGGTAGGCGTGTTAAGGAAGCGCGGCGATTACATTCTCCACCGTTAACTCAGGATCAACTGTCCGGGAAGCTGGCCGCAGACGGACTGCAATTGGATCGTGTCGCGATTGCGAAAATTGAAACGGGAATCCGGTGTGCTTTTGATTTTGAAGTTAAAGGGTTGGCCGCAGCCCTGCGAGTAGACGCACGTTGGCTGCTCGGAATCGGAAAAGCGGCAGAGCCAGAGAAACTTCGGAAAATCACCGTTAGGAAGCCAAAAGAATGAGCTTCCAAACTTCAGCATACTTACTAAGAGCAACCGGACGAGCCAAGTCAGACGTGGCCAACAAGCTGGTTAGCATGATCTTACATGATGTAAGCCGCAAGCTCTGCGGTAAATTGGATCTCAGCGTAAATGATCCGCGGTACGCTGAAGCTGTCACTAAAGCCTTTGGACCCAATTGCTGCTATTGCGGAAAAGCTCTCGAACATGACAGAGCGGCAATCGAGCATCTTGATGGCATGAATCGCTTTCGTGTAGGACTGCATGTACCCGGGAATGTGATTCTGGCTTGCACCCGGTGCAATCGTGAGAAACGCCGGGATGATTCCAGCAAGGCACTCAAATTAGCAGATAGTGGATGGGAGTCGTTTCTATTGCATAACTCCAAAAATTGCATCGAAGAATGTAAGTCATGTAATTACTGGAACGAAGTTTGGCCTGAAGCACGAATCCGGCATACCAATCTCAAAACGGCGAGAAACAGAATCAAAGCATTTCGCTCAAATTACGGGATTTACCTCGAATTAAGTGCGAAGGCGCGAGTTGTTCTCACCAAGGAAATAGAAACTATTTATCGCGACTGTCAGCATTTTGCTACCACCCGAATCAAGGTAGCTGTCGAAGACGTTTTGCGAGAATTAGGGCCAGCTAGCCCCACTCACATTTAGGCAGCCATGACCTGGCTGCGTTTAGCCTTTGTAAAAACATCGGACACTCCCAGAGTTTAACCAACCGTTTGTAGAATCTCAAACAAGGTTTCCTCTGCCATCGAAAAATTACCCTCCCTTTTCCCTTCCCTTCCATTGACGCTCCTTATAAGCAGAGTATAATTTCCTTAGTTCGAGTTTTGGGGTTAACAATTTAATTATGTAGCCTTGCAGGCTTACGGAGGTGTGCTGCGCGGGGAGAGATGTATTGCGCACCATGACGTTACGTAGTCCGAATGAGCCGGTCACAGCCCCCACCAATCCCGTCCGCATTCTTTATATTGATGATTCCAGCGCGGATCGTGAATTGGTTTGCCACGTTTTAAACTCCAGCAGCACTCCTTTTGAAATCACTGAAGTTTCGCATCGCGAACCGTTTGAACACGAGTTAAGCCAGCCCCGCCATTTCGATCTGGTGCTGAGTGATTTTCATATTCCGGGTTTTTTGGGACTCGACGTCATTGACATGGTGCGGGAACGCCGTCCCGGTATTCCGGTCGTCATTGTCACCGGAACCGGCTCCGAGGAAACCGCCGTGGCCGCTATGAAACGTGGCGCAGCGGATTATGTCATTAAAACCGGCAAACATATCCAACGGCTGCCCCTGACCATTAATGCCGTGCTCGAAAAACGGCGCCTCGAAGCCCGCGAAGAAGAAGCCCAACGCCTGCTCGTCCGCCAACTGGCCATTCTCGAAGCCACCACCGATCTGGTTAGTTCCTGCGCTCCGGATGGACGGCTCCTCTATCTGAATAAAGCCGGCCGTAAACTGCTCGGCTTGCACGCCGCAGAGGATGTCAGCTCCTTGACCATCGCCCGGTTTCATCCACCTCAAGCCGCAAAACTGATTCTCGAAACCGGCATCCCGGCGGCCATTCGTGACGGTGTCTGGGTCAGTGAAACCGTGGTGACCGACTTTTCTGGTCAGGAAGTTCCCATGTCACTGGTCATCATTGTGCACCGGGGCCTAACCGGAAATGTTGAATACCTTTCCACCATTGCGCGTGACATCAGCGATCAAAAACGTGCTGAACAAACCCTCGTTGCCGAGCGCAATCTCCTGCGCCTGCTCATCGATAACCTGCCCGCTTACATCTATTTCAAAGACACTCAGGGCCGCTTTTTGCTGACCAATCTGCCCACGGTGCGCCTGTTCGGCGCGGTCAACGAATCCGAAACCCTCATGAAAACGGTGTTCGATTATTTTCCCGAACCCATGGCCCGCCAATATGCGGAAGACGACCGGGCCGTAATCGAATTGGGCCAAAGTATTTTTCATCAGGAGGAACGTTATCAGGACCCGGCTGGTAATCAGGGCTGGTTCACCACCACCAAACTCCCCTTGCGCAATTACAGCGGGAAAACCATCGGACTCATCGGCATCTCCCGCGACATCACGGAAAGCAAGCGGGCCGAGGAACAACTCCGCGTCAGCGAAGAACGTTTGAAAATGGCCTTTGAAGCGTCTGAAGCGGGCTATTATGAACACTCCACCGATCTGAAAACCGGCTACCTCGACGAACATTGCGCGGCCATCTTTGGTTACTTGCTGACGGAACTGCCCGCAACAGCGCGGCGTCCGGAATGGTGGCTGGAAAAGATTATTCCGGAAGAACAAATCCATTTCCAACCGGCTTATCTCGATTTTCTACAAGGCAAAACGGACCGCTTTCAAACGGAACTGCGGATTGTTCCTCCCCAGGGCAGCCAGCGGTGGATTCGTATCATGGCCAAGACCGTATCCCGCCAGGCACATGGAAGAGCGACGACCGTGGCCGGCATCGTGCAGGACATCACCGAACAAAAGATTGCCGAAGAACAATCCCGGCGCAGTCAAAAACTCGAAGCCATCGGCCTGCTGGCTGGAGGCGTGGCGCATGATTTCAATAACCTGCTCCAAATCATTGGCGGCTACGCGGCCATGGCGATGGAACATCTATCTCCCGCAGAGGAATCGCACAGCCATTTGACTCAGGTAAAAACCGCCGCCGACCGGGCCAGCCAGCTCACCCGTCAATTGTTGGCATTTGGCCGCCGTCAGCCGTTGCAAAAAACCGCCACGGACCTGAATGAGGTGGTAACGGAACTTTTGAAATGGGTGCGCCGACTGATCGGCGAACACATCGTCGTTGAGTTCACTCCAGTAACCGGCCTACCCGGTATCACCGGAGACAAAGCCCAATTGGAGCAGGTCTTAATGAACCTGTGCGTCAATGCCCGTGACGCCATGCCCGGAGGCGGACAAATCACTATCCGGTTGCAAGCCACCACTCTGGACGACGAATTTTGCCAGGCCCAGGCGTGGGCGCATCCCGGTCAGTATGTCTGCTTGAGCGTTGCGGATTCCGGTCAAGGCATGGATCAGCAGACGTTGGCTCACATTTTTGAGCCCTTTTTCACTACCAAACCACGGGAGCAAGGCACCGGCCTGGGATTATCCGTCGTTTACGGCGTGGTGAAACAACACGAAGGTTTCCTCCACGTGACCAGCACGCCCGGTCACGGTTCCAACTTTGAAGTTTACCTCCCCGCCGCTTTTCCGGCCACCGTTGCCACGCCACCAAAAAATTCCATGGCTCTCGCCCGGGGCACCGAAACCATTTTGCTGGCGGAAGATGAATCCGGAGTCCGGGTATTGGCTCAACTCCTCCTGGAAAGGGCTGGTTATCGCGTGCTGACCGCCGTCACCGGTGAGGAAGCAGTGCATACGTTCAACCAGCATGCTGACGCCATCCAATTGCTCGTCCTCGATATCGTGATGCCAAAACTGAGCGGGCCGGAAACGTATGAAAAAATTCTAGCGAAAAAGCCCGGCCTCCCGGTTCTGTTTTGCAGCGGCTACAGCAGCAACTCCCTGCTCACGGAATACGACCGTCATCCGGAAGTCGGCTTCATTCAAAAACCATATCAGATCGACGAATTGCTGGCGCAGGTGCGGCGGTTGCTGGATCTCCCCGCTAGAGCGGTTTGAAAAATTACTTAGCCACAAAGTCATAAAGAATCGACGTGCCTTTGGAGTCTCAATGGTTCCGGAGTCATTGAACTATTCTAGTCTGCCAGACGTTTGCCTTCCCGACCGACAAGGTGATCCTGATCAATAGTGTGATTTTGGCAAATTATCCCAAAGGGATTAAATCATTCAGCCCAGGGTTGCCCGCGTCCGTGTCTTCGCGGGCTACCCTGGGTAAGTGTTCCGAATGTCCATCTACTCTGAAAGAGTTGCACCGCTTCAGTCCCCGCGTGTCATCCGTGTTTGGCTTGGGATTAAGGCGTTGGCATTGGAATCAGTCCGGCCACGTGTCACCGGAACATTCCGGTTATTCCTTCACGTCCTCCGGAATCCGCATGCAGTAGAACGAGCGATACACAAAGATCAGCGCGATCAGAAAGAAAATTGCGCCGATGAAAATTTTCCCGGTGGAATTTTTCATGGTCACCGCAATTTCAACGGCCAGTAATCCGAATAACGTGGTAAATTTGATGACCGGATTCAACGAAACCGATGAGGTATCCTTAAAAGGATCACCCACCGTGTCCCCCACCACCGTAGCCGCGTGCAAAGGAGTCCCCTTTTGGCGCAAATCCACTTCCACAATCTTTTTGGCATTGTCCCATGCTCCACCGGCATTGGCCATAAAGATGGCTTGAAACAAACCGAAAAAAGCCATCGCCACCAGATAGCCAATGAAGAAGTACGGATCGAAAAACGGCAGTGCCAGTGCCAGGCAGAAAATCACCACGAAAATATTGATCATCCCTTTTTGCGCATAAATGGTGCAGATTTTTACCACTTCTTTACTGTCCTCAATCGAGGCCGTTTCACTGTCCAGGTTGATATTTTCCTTAATGAACACGACTGCCCGGTACGAACCAGTGACCACCGCCTGCGTCGAAGCCCCCGTGAACCAGTAAATGACGGAACCGCCCATGAGCAGCCCGAGCATGACGTTCGGTTCGACCAGACTCAATTTCGCCACCGCGCCGCCATAGAGATGCTCTAATAATAGAATGATGCCGAAGACCATCGTCGTCGCTCCCACTACCGCCGTGCCAATTAACACCGGCTTGGCCGTCGCCTTGAAGGTATTGCCTGCGCCATCGCCCTTTTCGAGCTGGTATTTGGCATTCTCGAAATCGGGCTCAAAACCAAACTCCTTTTTGATTTCATTTTTGATGTCCGGCAGCGATTCAATCCGGCTCAACTCATAAACCGACTGCGCGTTATCGGTGACCGGACCAAAACTATCGACTGCAATCGTCACCGGTCCCATGCCGAGAAACCCGAACGCCACAAGGCCAAAAGCAAAAATCGGCGGGGCAAAGGAATAGGCGCTCATCAAACCCTTCAACGACGCATCCTGGGAAAGCAGATTGGCCACAAACATGAGTGATAAAATCACCAATCCCTGCCAGAACGCCGAGAAGTTGCCGGCCACAAAACCAGAAAGAATATTCAGTGACGCCCCACCCTGTTTGGAAGCATTCACCACTTCGGCCACATGCCGCGAGTTCGTGCTGGTGAACACCTTGGTGAACTCCGGAATCAACGCCCCGGCCAATGTGCCGCAACTGATAATGGCTGACAGCACCCACCACAAATTTGGCCCGGCTTTCATCCCGCTCAAAAGCAGGTAGCTGGCAGCAAACGTCACAAGAATGGAAATAATCGACGTGATCCAGACCAGCCAGGTCAACGGGGCTTCCTCATCAAAATCCTTTTTATCGGCAAACTTCGCCCGGCTGATTTGTTCATTGATGAAGTAGGAAGCCAGCGAGGTCAGTACCATCAATATGCGCATGGCAAACAGCCAGACAATGAGCGTGCCACAAGTTTCCGGCGCTTTATCCAGCGCGAGCGCCAGAAAGGTAATCAACGCTACGCCCGTCACTCCGTACGTTTCAAAACCGTCCGCCGTTGGCCCTACGCTGTCACCGGCATTGTCGCCGGTGCAATCCGCAATCACTCCCGGATTTTTCGGATCATCTTCCGGCAGTTTGAACACAATCTTCATCAGGTCCGCCCCGATGTCCGCAATTTTAGTGAAGATGCCTCCGCAAATCCGGAGCGCGCTGGCCCCCAGTGATTCTCCCACCGCAAAGCCAATAAAGCATGGTCCGACCAGTTCCGTGGGCAGGAAGGCCAGAATGCAAATCATGAAAAATAGTTCCACGCTCACCAGCAGCATCCCCACGCTCATGCCCGATTGCAACGGAATGGACAGCACCGGCAACGCCGCCCCTTTTAACGCCGCAAAAGCCGCCCGTGAATTGGCCTGCGTATTGATGCGAATGCCGAACCAGGCCACGCCGTAAGAACCCAGAATGCCCAGGATGGAACACAACAAAATGACCAGCACCGCGCTAAAGCTTTTCTGTTCCAGAATGAGGAAGTAATAAACAATGCACGCCGCAATCAGCACCCAGAGGATCATTAGAAACCGGCCCTGTTGCAACAGGTAGGTCTTGCAGGTTTCCCAAATAATGTTGGAAACATTCCGCATGGAGGAATGCACCGGCAATGCCTTCGTCTGTTTATATTGAAAAACTCCGAAGGCCGCGCCCAGAACGCAAATGATCAAGCCCGCGTACAGAATCGTTGTCCCGCCTACGGAACCACCAAAAAATTTAACAGCGCTAAGATCGGGGATATGAATATCCGCCTCCCCGGCAAAAAGTGGTGTGACGTTGAAAAGAATCAGCCAGATGAGGCCAAACAACCCTCCCCTCAATTTCGGTTTTACCATAAGTTGAACGGGTTTAGACAGACTCCTGTCCGTGGTTTTCTGCGTTGGAGTTCGTTTTGCCAGTAATCCAAAACAGTTATGTGAGTCAAGTGGTTTCGAGTTCCAATCACCTTTTTGCGTGCTGTTAGCTTAATCTAAGCGGTCGCCTGCCACCGGTCAAATTACGGGCTTATATTTTTTGCGTTTACGCGGTCGAAGTTGAATACAATCCCGTCGCCAGCGTCCATCTTTCCGACGGGAAGACATCAGCTTTGAGGAACATGGATCCACCGACGGCACCTCGAAAAACTCGCCCCCCGCAAGCGGGTAGCTCCCGGTTTCATACCACCAACTGCCTTTCCGCCGCTCCCATTGGCAAACCTCAAGGCTTGACGGGTCTTTCCCGCAGATTTAAGACAGAAGGCGGTAACCCTTTACTTATTTGCTAAGCGCATGAATCAGCCCTTCAATCCCCACCCCTCACGTCGCGACTTTATCAAAACCTCCAGTGCCGCCGCGGCTCTCGGTGGCGCCGTCGTTTCCGGACTCGTGTTTCCCCACGTTTCCATCGGCGCACCGGCTGGTGAGAAATTAAAAATCGGCTGGATCGGCTGCGGTGGACGCGGCACGGGCGCGGCCAAGCAAGCGCTGGATGCCGACAGCAATCTGGAATTGTGGTCCGTGGGCGAAGCCTTTCGTGACAAGATCGACTCCGGCCTCGAAACGCTCCAGGCTCAATTCAAAGATAAGCCGGAAAAAATCAACGTGGCGGAAGAGCGCAAATTTGTCGGGCTCGATGCTTTTCAGAAAGTCATCGATAGCGGCGTGGATGTGGTGCTGTTAACCACCAGTCCCGGTTTCCGCCCCATGCACATCAAAGCCGCCATTGATGCCGGCAAACACGTTTTCTGCGAGAAACCGATGGCCGTTGATGGCCCCGGCCTGCGTTCCGTCATGGAAAGCGTCAAGAAGGCCAAAGAAAAGAAGCTCGCTCTCGTGGACGGCTTCGTCTGGCGCTGGACCTTCGGTAATCGCGAGGCTTACAAGCGCATTCATGACGGCGCACTGGGCGACGTGCATGTGGCTTACGCCTCCTACTACACCGGCTCGGTGGATCGTTACCCCAAGTGGAACCGGACCAACACCAAGACCGATCTCGAATGGATGATTCGCCGCTGGTATTACTTCACCTGGCTCTCGGGCGATCATATCGTCGAGCAGGCTGTTCACAGCGTCGATAAATTGATGTGGACAATGAAGGATGAACCGCCCGTCAAGTGCATCGGCACCGGCGGACGCCAGCTCAAAGACAATCCGGAATACGGCCACATTTTCGACCATTTCACCGTCGAATATCATTGGGAGAACGGTGCGCGCGGCTATCTCTTCACGCGCCAGTTTGATAAATGCTACAATGCCAATACCGACAGCGTGTACGGCACCAAAGGCGTTTACGAAGGTGAAAGTGGCGGCAAACGGCACATCATCCGCGGTGAAAATGCGTGGCGCTGGAAACCGCCCGTAGGCAGCGCCGATAACGGTTACGAAACCGAGCACCAGGAAATGTATGCCTCGATCCGTGCTGGCACTCCGCTCAATACGGGCGATCGTTTTTGTAAAACCACGCTGGCCGCCATCATGGGCCGCATGTCTGCCTACACCGGCAAAGAAGTGACCTGGGAAATGGCGCTTAACTCGAAGGAAGATACCTTCCCGAAAAATCTTACCTGGGACACGAAGATTCCGGTGCCGCCCGTGGCCAAGCCCGGCATCACCGAGTTCAGCTAGAGTTTTCTGTCACGAGGACCTTCAAGTGCCTGGCCCCATGCGTCGCTGAGCGGCGCATTGGCCGGGCCGGGTTCGATGACGCAGCGGCCGGAATAGAGTCTGAAATACTATCTTTGCATGAATCCTGAATTGAAACGGCGCGAATTTCTTAAACTGGGCAGTGCCACGGCCGCTCTGGCCGCCGCCGCTGCCCTTCACCCCGTTTCTGGACTATTGGCCGCCGAGACACCCGTGAAAAAACGCCCCTTCAAAAAGGGCTACATGCTCGGCACTTTTCCGGACAAAAAACTCTCCACGCTGGAAAAATTTCAACTGCTGAAGGAAGCCGGTTTCGATGGCGCCGAGCCACCCAGCCACATGGATCGTGATGAAGTCTTGAAGGCGCGCGATGCCACCGGTCTTCACATTGGCAGCGTCGTCTGCAATACGCATTGGGCCAAACCGTTATCCGATCCGAATCCCGCCGTGCGGGCCGTCACCGTGGAGGACATGAAGGTTTCGCTGGAAGATGCCAAAATTTATGGAGCTCCGGCGGTCCTGTTGGTCCCGGCAGTGGTGAATGAAAAAGTGTCTTATGCCGATGCCTATCAGCGTTCCCACGAGGAAATCCAAAAGCTGGTGCCGGTCGCCGAAAAACTTGGCGTCAAGATCGCGATTGAAAATGTCTGGAATAATTTCCTCCTTAGCCCGCTGGAAGCAGCCCGCTTCGTGGATGAATTCAAAAGCCCGATGGTCGGCTGGCACTTTGACATCGGCAACGTGATCAGCATTGGTTGGCCGGAACAATGGATTCACATCCTCGGCAAGCGCATCGCCACGCTGCACCTGAAAGAATTCACTCGTAAGAAGATGAACGAACAGGGCCTGCGCAAAGGCTTTGCCGTGGATTACCTCGAAGGTGATGATGACTGGCCGACCGTCATGAAAGCGTTGGATGACATCGGCTACCAGGGTTGGGCCATTGCGGAACCGGCCTATCACCCGCCAGGAGTAGCAACCGCGGATCGCTTGAAAGAAATCTCCCTGCGGCTGGATAAAATCTTCGCCAGTTAAGCCATTAAGATTAAAAACAGTCTCATCATACCCAACTTAAAAATTTGTTATAATCACAGTTCCTTAACCCTTTTTACCGGAAACTATTGATCACCGTAAAACCAAGTCACACCTTATGAATTCTAAACCGGATACTAACTCTTCCCGCCGCGAATTTTTGAAAACCTCTACGGCTGCGGTCGTAGGTGGCGCTTTAGCCTCAACTTTAATCGCCCCCAAACTCGCAGTCGGCGCTTCGCCCTCAGATCGCATCAAGATCGGTTTCATCGGCTGCGGCGGACGCGGCACGGGTGCAGCCAATCAGGCGCTACACGCGGATAGCAACGTGGAGCTGTTTGCCATGGGCGACGTCTTCGAAAGCCAGATCGATAAAAGCCTCGAAGTCCTCAAACGGCAGGTCACGGAAGATAAAATCAACGTGCCCAAAGAACGCCAGTTTGTCGGCCTGGATGCCTATCAAAAGGTGCTCGCCAGCGGAGTGGATCTCGTCATCCTCACTACCCCTCCCGGCTTCCGCCCGGTTCATTTCAAAGCGGCGATTGATGCCAACAAACACGTTTTCTTGGAAAAACCCATGGCCACGGATGTGCCCGGCTTGCGTTCCGTCATGGAAACCGCGGCTGAAGCCAAAAAGAAGAAACTGGCAGTCGTCGCGGGCTTTTGCTGGCGCTATGATTATCCCAAGCGCGAACTGTTCAAGCGCATTCACGAAGGCGCGATTGGCGACGTCCGCGCTATCTACGGCACCTATCTCACCGGCCCCGTGAAGCCGATGCCCAATGCCGACACCCGTCCTGCGGGCATGACCGATCTCGAATGGATGGTCCACAATTGGTACAATTTCAATTGGCTCGGCGGCGACGGTTTGTTAGAGCAAGCCATTCACACCGTCGATTGGGTCGCGTGGGCAATGAAAGATGTGCCGCCCGCCAAATGCACTGCCGTGGGTGGCCGCCAGATTCCGGCAGCAGGTGGGAATATTTACGATCACGTGGAAGTGAATTTTGAATGGGAAAACGGCACCCGCGCCTTTGTCGCTCAACGGCAGATCACCGGCTGCTACAGCGAAAATCATTGCTATATCCTCGGCACCAAAGGCACCGCCAACATCGCCCGCGGCAAGGTGTTTATCACCGGTGAAAACCAGTGGAAATACGACGGCCCCAAAGCGCCCGATATGTATCAGGTGGAGCACGACGAATTGTTCGCTTCCATTCGCGCCAATAACCCGATCAACAACGGGGACCGCATGTGCAACAGCACATTGATGGGCTTGATGGGCCGTCAGGCCGGCTACACCGGTCAGGAAATTACCTGGGAAATGATTTCCAATTCACAGCAGGTTTTAGTGCCACCGATTAAGGACTGGAACACCCAGGTGGACGTGCTCCCGATGGCCATGCCGGGGCGGACCAAATTCATTTAGTCACATCAAACTCATGAACCCCTCTTTTAACCGGCGCGATTTCCTCAAGACCAGCGGCGTTTTTGCTGCCGCCTCCGCTCTCGGCGCAGCTGGACTGGCTGCCGCCGAAACCAGCGGCAAGCCCCGGTTGAAAAAGGGTATTATGTACGCCACGGTCGCCGTCAAAGGCACCGTGATGGAAAAACTTCAAGCCGTCAAAGCCGCTGGCTTTGACGGGGTTGAAATGATGAGCCACATGGATCAAGAGGAAGTGCTCAAGGCCCGCGATGCTACCGGCTTGCAGATTCCCAGTGTGTGCGGCCAGCACCATTGGGCCAAGCCGTTGACCGATCCTAATCCCTCCGTGCGCGAAGCCGGGGTCGAGGCGCTCAAGCAATCCCTGCGCGACTGCAAAGCCTACGGGGCCACTTCTACTCTGCTGGTGCCCGGCCGTGTAACCAAAACGGTCCCTTACGAAATCGCCTACCAACGGGCACAAGAGGAAATCCGCAAAGCCATTCCCCTCGCGGAAGAACTGGGCGTCAAAATCGCCGTGGAGAATGTGTGGAACGATTTTCTTCTCAGCCCGCTGGAAGCCGCCCGTTTTGTGGACGAATTTAAAAGCCCAGCCGTCGGCTGGCATTTCGATATCGGCAACGTCCTGCGCTACGGCTGGCCGGAACAGTGGGTTCGCGTACTTGGCAGCCGCATTCAAAAATTGCACGTCAAAGAATACAGCCGCAAGAAAATGAACGACGAAGGCTTGTGGAAAGGCTTCAGCGTAAAATTTCTTGAAGGCGACAACAACTGGCCCGAGATCATGAAAGCCATTGATGAGATTGGCTACCATGGCTGGGGCATTGCCGAACAAGGCGGCGGTGATTCCCCCGAAGGCTTGAAAGATCTCGCCGACCGCATGGACAAAATCTTCGCGAGTTGAACGGCCATCCTCATTTTTACAGAGAGATTGGCCTCGCTTCCCGCTGCGTTTATATAACGCATCAACCTCTATCGAATACCGGGACATCCCCAAAAGCACCGTCGGTGCGCCATGTTTATAGCAAAAGGTTCGCCTAAACGTACCCAGCTCCTTTAGGAGCGGCATGACCGGGGAACGGTCAATAGAATTTGGTCTTGTAGATTTGATCAATTGACATGTCGCTCCGCTGAAGCTTGCGCGTGGACTTTTTCACGTTGGCTATAAAATCGGTTCCGTAAAAAAGCGTTACAATTCCGTGTCATAGTTGACACCGCTTGGAACCCTATGATAATTTCCGCGCCAGCCGGACCGGTTATGGGAATGTTTCTTAACCAACAGGTGCTGGTGCTGAACCGTTTGTGGCAGGCAGTGAACATCTGCTCAACACGGAGAGCGCTGACTTTGCTCTTTCAAGGTCACGCGCAGGTCGTGCTCGGAGATAACGACGGAGCCTTCCAAACCTTTAATTTTTCCGAATGGCGTGATCTCTCGGAACAAGAGCCCCACTCCGAATCCATCTCCACCATTTCCCTGAAGATACGGGTTCCCCGGGTCATCATGTTGCTGGCTTTTGATCGCCTGCCGAAGAAGGAAGTCAAATTTACACGGCACAACATTTTTGAACGCGATAAGAATACCTGCCAATATTGCGGCAAAGTCTTTGAACGTAAGGATCTCAACCTTGATCACGTGATTCCGCGGGATCGTGGAGGTCCCACTACCTGGGAAAACATCGTCTGCTCCTGCGTGCCTTGCAACACCCGCAAAGCCAATCGCACCCCGATCGAGTGCCACATGCACTTGATCCGCAAGCCTAAGCGGCCCAAGTGGCGTCCCTTTGTGCAATTCAACTTCGGCCTCGATTGCCACGAAAGCTGGAAACACTTCCTTGATCTGGCCTACTGGAACGTGGAACTAGGCGAAGAACGGACCTAACTCAACGGACAGCGACCGTCCCCGGTCGCAGCAAGGTGACCTAGTCAAACGGTGTCGGACATTTCAAACCCGCTCGTACACGCAAAAGTTGCTGCCACCAAGGACGTCCGCTCTCCTAAGAAGAAATTTCCTCAAGTAGTCGACTTAGCCGCTTCGATTAAATCCCAGAATTTCGGATTTTCCTGAAGCGCTTCATCTTCACCCGTCGGCAATTTAGAGCGGAACAGGAAGTCTTTAACCGTATTCTTGTTCAGAATGCGGTGCACCACCACCCCAAGATCGTGCCGCTCAAAATAGACCCGATAGTCCCCCAACCGCAATCGATGCAAAACTTTGCCTTTGCGCTCCAGTTTGCCGAAATGTTCCAGGTCTGTGCTAATCACCTCGTGCGGCAAACCGCGGAATTCACCCATGATATAAAGCTGCAATTCCTTGGGCATATTGGCCAGCTCAGCCGCGCTGGTCGGATTGAAGATGATCTGAAAATAACGCATGAAAATAAGCAAATGGATGGTCTGGAGTAACGATCAAATTCGCATTCGGAATCAGATGGTAGCCCGTACGGGAATCGCACCCGTCTCTCGGCCTTGAGAGGGCCGCGTCCTAACTGATAGACGAACGGGCCACCCAAATTGCGCAGTCATGCTAATCGGGAAAGGCTCAGTGTCAACTCTTGAGGAATAAAAAAGCCGCCTTTTTCAAGGCGGCTTTTATGAAAGAGTTAAACCTTATTTCCGGCGGCGAATCAACAGTGCCAGACCACCGAGAGCACCGAGAGCCAAAACCGAAGGTTCAGGAACCGGAGCCACATTGGCAACAGTCAAACCGGTGGGCATACCAGTCAAATTTTTCGGGGTCGCGGGAGGATCATCAATCGTGTTCCCTGTACCGTTAGAGAATACGGCCGATTGCGCACGAATGGTGGAGTTAGCAAATGAGCCAGCCGATGTCTGCCAAACCAAGATCTCAAAGAAGGCCGATGAGCCAGCACCGACACCCAAACCACTCACATCAACAGCGCCTCCTTGAAAATGACCAGAGGTTCCCATCAAAACCGTAGCAACAGAGGTCAAACTGTTAGCACTCGTGCCGGCCAACAGTTCCACGGTCCAAGTCCCTCCAGAAAGAGGAGTAGTGCCGTCTACGTCGAACACCGGGCGGTTCAAGCTACCTACAAAGTTTGAGAAATTGACCTCAGCTGATCCATCGCCCGCAGGCACTGCAAATGCCACTTGGGACGAAAGAGCTGCCACAATCAATCCAGTTAATATTAACGCTAGTTTTTTCATGCGATTAAATCCTAAAGGAACTTTTGAAAGTTATTGGCTGATAGAAAAATTCCGAGTCCAAGATTGTGAATTTACTTTGTAAGACCAAAATGCCTCACCAACTGCCGGTGTAGGATTCTGACCTGACCAAGTAGACCCGTCCCACGTAGAAATTTGATACTGATTATTGATATACCGATAAACAGTGTCACCAGGTTGAGCCGGAAACTGTAAAGAACTCAAAGAGCCGGTCTGCGGAACAGGAGAACCGACAATTGAATATCCAGCGGGAATCGAAATATTCGAGGTATTTCCCGTAGGGACTTCGCCAACAAATGTCAATGTCGCGGAATTCACCGTAAAGATAAACACGCCCTGTCCAGGATTCATGGTAATGCCATGATTGGCAGGCGTCCAACCGCCGTCATAGGTAGCAATTTTAAAACCGGTACCAGTCCATTGATATACTGTGGTGCCCGCAACAACACTAGGAATGACATTATCCAACGTGTTATTGGAGGTGCTCAACGGATTCGAAATCATTGAATATCCAGCAGGGATAGTCAGATTCACAAACCCCACCGCATTCACAGAATAAACCGTCGTATCAGCTTGGGAGGAGAGGACGGCACCGAGCGAAATTAAACCTGCGGCAAAGAGCGCTTTCATTGTTTTTTGAGTTTTCATTTTTTGCTACTCTACTGTGTGCGCGACGAACATCGCAAAATCACACTCCAAAGTCAATCTGTTTTTTTACCTTTCTGGTTTGTTACAACTTTGTGTCCTTCAACCGGTCACTAAAAAGTCGTGTCATTACAAAGTATTGACATACCAACCCTCACTTCGTCACGCAAACCAGTCATAAATGAGATAGCATTCTTCGGGCCATTCTCAACCTCATTTCACCCCAACGACCACGTGTAAGATAAAATCACAACATATTAATTTTAAACACATTACAAATACTAAAACCAACTCACCCCATTTCCCCACCCGCTCTTGCCTCTCCTATTTTAAATAATCTTGTCCCCTCTTCCTCCTTCCGAAACACTTGCTTTTTACTTAAGCTTCCCCTCAACAAGGTTTCAGAAATCAACTATATGCACTTTGGAGATAATTTTTTGCGGCCCGATCAAATTCCATCCTTAATCGCATAATTAAATATTGGCCAAAAGCTCTTCCCCTTTCTCATCGGCTCTTTTTTGCGATTTTCTGATCTGCCAACCACTTTTCCCTCCCTTTTTGCATCCGGACTGCGTTCCCGATAATAAATCCCATGACAGCAGGCCGCATTCGCGTTAGACACAGAACAGCATTTTTTCCCGCCAACACGGCGGATATGAACGTCAGATGAAATCATTTTACACCGGATTAGTCGCCGCTCCGCACACGCCCATGCACGCAGACGGCAGTCTCAACCTCGGGTTAATCGAACAGCAGGTAGAGCACTTAGCCAAACACCAGATAACTGGTGCCTTTGTCTGTGGCACCACCGGAGAAGGGCTTTCGCTCACGCTGGAAGAACGCCGGCAAGTCGCGCAACGCTGGGTTAAAACCTCACCGAAAAGCCTGCCGGTGCTGGTGCATGTAGGCCATAATTGTCTGGCCGACGCACAAAATCTGGCCGCTCACGCGCAAAAAATCGGCGCCAGCGCCATCAGCACGCTGGCTCCCTCATTCTTCCGGCCCGCTTCCGTCTCTGATCTGGTGGATTTTTGCGCGGCTGTAGCGCTGGCAGCACCGGAACTCCCTTTTTACTTTTACAACATGCCGTCCATGACTGGGGTCAGCTTGTCCATGGTGGAATTCCTGAAGCAGGCCAGTGGCCGCATTCCCACGCTGGCCGGCATTAAATTCACTCACAACGATCTGATGGAATACCAGCAATGCGTCCGGTTTGACGGGGGCCGTTTTGATATTTTATTTGGCCGCGACGAAGTATTGCTGGAAGCCCTGGCCGTCGGTGCACGGGGAGCCGTGGGCAGCACTTATAATTTCGCCGCACCGATCTATCATCGGGTGATGGAAGCCTGCTTGAACAAAGACTTCCGCGCCGCCGCCGATCAACAGGCGCTCGCCGTCGAAATGATCACCGTGCTGAATCGTTACGGTGGCCTGGTGGCTGGCAAAGCCGTGATGAAGATGCTGGGGATTGATTGTGGTCCAGTGCGTTTGCCTTTGCGCAACTTGTCTGCCGAACAATACGCCGCTTTCCACCGGGAATTGGCCACGCTCGGAATTGTTCCGTAAAGACATTCAACAGGAGCAAACAGAGAAAACGGAGTGGAAAAAAAGAGGGGGATTTTTAACCACGGATGAACACCGATAAACAAGGATCAATAAAACTATTAATCTGAAGCCTTGGCGAATTCAGAGCGCGATCAAATTTGAATTTCTTTCGGATTTCGACATTCGGTAATTCGTCATTCCCCACCCCATCCGTGGTTTTAAAAACAATTTTGTGACTGTTGCCGCAAACCGGTTTTAGAAATTAAAACCCACGCCCGCAGTGACAAAAATGGATTTGCTCAAATCCAATTGCGCCTGCCGTCCACCCACGGTTTGTTTGAAATCACCCAGATGCTGAAATTGGGCGCCGACGAAAACACTGGTCCGCGGAGTAATCGCGTATGCGAGGTTGCCGCTCACAAAAGCGCCAACCAGCAGATCACTGTGGGAACCCCGCCCGGCCGAACTAAAAATGCCCGCTCCGGCTATACTCGTGCTTTCATTGAAGCTGAACGTGCTGTCCACCACGGCGAGGGACAAGCCCGCGCTTAACGAACCGGAAAACCGTTTGCAAAAAGGGAACTCGAGATAAGGCCCCAGCCGGAGTGAATACAGATTGGCATCCAGATTGCGCTGCCCCGTTGTCAGCGCTCCTCCCGCAATGGTGCTGACGGTGCGCGTAGGCGTATCTGAAATCAATTGGCCTGGCCCCGCGAAGGTGCCGGAATAAGGTGGCAGCGGCGGAATGCCGACAAATCCGAACGCATCGGAAATTAAAGTCGCATCGGAAGCAAACGGCTGACTACTGCCAACGGTCACATTCATGATCCCAAAAGCCGCTTCCAGCCCCCACTTAACTCCGCCCAGGTCACCGATCGGCGCGTGATATCCCAACTCGAAACCGTGCTGCGGATCACCGTCATTATTCCCGGTGGATGCGCCCGCAGAAGAACTCGCGCTGTGCATAACGATGGAACTTCCCACCACCTGGCTGGCATTCTGATAACCCCAATTCCAGGTCTGCCCACCCGCATTCCCGCTGATATCGACACGGTTATAACCGTCATCATAATTGCGATTGATTCCGCCACCCGCAGCCGGTCCGGGATTCGTTTGCGCCGGGAAACCGCCCAGATTCCGGAAGTCAGCCTTGATATTTAAACCCAGCCGGTAACTTAAGGTGAGCCGGCCAATCCAACTATCTTCCTGTTCCTGGGCGTGAGCCGTCAACGCAGCCAGACAGGAACCGAACACGAGACCGTACGCGAGAGAGATTTTTTTCATGGTAATGGAGATCAAGGCGTGAGCAAAACCCGGTAAACCCGAAGGGCCACGTTGGTCGGATGCGTGTAGGTTTTGGGCGGGCCGTTATCCACCCATTGCACGCGGCTGCCAGTGCCTCTAACCGAAGGCACGGACGTTTTCCAAGTGGCTAAATCTTCACTGTACTGGAGATAATAAATACGGTTGGTCAGCGTGCTGAAATCGATCAGGAACGTGCCATCGGACAGCAAGAGCGAACGATCCACACTTTGCACCGTTCCCGAACGATCCAACGGCGGATCTGCCGTTTCCACCGTTGTAACCAGCGTCGGATTGGGCGCGACGCGATTCGGCGCATAATACTCAATCGTCAGATCAATGAAACCACCCGCCGGAACCGGCTGGTTGTATTGAATGTAAGGTTCACTGGAAACGTTTGTGCCCGTCGCATTATAAACCACCACTCCAGCCGGAAGGTTCTGCACCGTCACCCGCACGGCAGTGTATGCAGAGGGCGTAGGATTGGTCACCCGCACCGTTTGCCAGAATAAACCGGTCTGCTGGAAGGATTGCGAATTGGGGTCCGGTGGTGAAACGACAGTGGTAGGCGCATCCGCCAGCACTGTAATATTCACTACGGTGGAAGTCGTCGTCCCATTATCATTGTCTGTCGCTACCGCCGTCAGTTGATAATCGCCCGGGGCCACATTCGGCCAGGTAACTGAATAATCCGGCCCCGTCGTCGCCACTCCCAGCGAGTTCGTGCCGGCAAAAAACTCCACCTGACTCACGGTGCCATCAATATCACTGGCGGTCGCAGTAATCGTAATGCTCGCCGGAACTACGTATGTAGTGGTGTTGGTCGGCGAAGTGATTTGCACTACCGGAGCATCATTAACCCCGTTCACATTGACCGAGACGATGGCCGTCGAGGTCGCTCCATGAACGTCGCGAATGGTGTAACTAAAGGTGTCGATTACGGATTGCCCCACCGCGAGTGCTTGCAGAGCGACGGAACCGCGCGGATCGTAAGTGAAACTTCCGTTGGCCGCCACCAGCACGCTCGCGCCTTGAGCACTCACGGTATCCGAAGCGGAAACCACCAGCGTAGCCGTCTCACCCACATCCACATCGCTGTCATTAGCC
>JBEHZA010000018.1:0-22966 GCA_048497895.1 Verrucomicrobiota bacterium | reverse complement strand
AACCAAATAAAAGCGAGCAAATAGGTTATAACCAGCCCGATAATCGCATAGGCAAACCCGGCCGATTTTCCCTGCTTACTGTTTCCGCCCCACCAAATGAGCGCAGTAAAGAGCAGCGAAAAACTCACCACGCAAAGCGCCAGTTTCCGGTAAAAATCCCGGATAAACTTCCGCTCCCCGTTGGATTGCGCCTGTTCGAGACTCATGCGGTAACCCAGGTAATTGCCGAAGAATCCCAGCGCCACACTCGCCACCGCCCCGAATACTCCCGTAACCGCCGCGGCCTTGGCGGTCGCACCGCCTTTAACGGCGGTGGCTCCTAACGAAGCCGCCTTGGCCGAAGTGGAAAATAATGGCAAGGCCGCCAGTACGCCGACGGTGAACGCCTTGCCCGGATTGCTCCGCGCCAGCGCACCTTCCACAAACGACAGCACTTCTTCCTGCAACAGCTTGCGCCCACGTGAGAGCCGTTGCTTCACGGCATCTTCACTTAATTCCAGCGCGGTCGCCACCCGTTCAATCGATTGTTGTTCGCGATAAAATAAAATGAGTGATTCGCGGTATGTCTCCGGAATGCGTTCCATCGAACGCCACAGAATGGCTTGCTCCTCCGCGTTGATGGTTTGATCGGAAGGCAGCGGTTCGGGCGAGGCCAGCTCGTGCGCAGCTTCAACCGGTTGCGCCGCCTGCAATGGTTCACGTCCCTGACGCCGCAACACATCGCCAATACGATGCCGCGCAATACTGCACAACCATGGGCGCAGCTTCTCCGGTTCGCGCAAGTTTGACAGTTGCTTCCAGGCGGTAACAAACGTCTCCTGCGCCACATCTTCGCTCTGCGTCAAATTGCCCGTAGCGCTGTAGGCCAGCGAACAAATCAACGCCTGATAACGTGCGACGATGCCGCCAAAGGCTTCCCGATTGCCGGTTAAACTCCGGGTCACCAGATCCGCGTCGGTTACTTCCAATCCAGGCAATGTATCTAAAGATGTCATGTTACCGCCTAAGTCGCGGAAAACACGGACCAGGTGACAAAGAATCTGCCACGGAACTTAATTAATCGCCCATGCCAGGGCGTGGCGGGTCAGAAATGATCTTCTTTGATCAATCCCTTGATCGGATTGTAAACAAGCAAATGGACTCGCTGCTTGTCCACGAGGAAAATGACCTTGAAATCATTATTGTCTCCCTGATCACGGCGGACTTCTGCCACCCCTTCCGCCGCCCGATGCGCCAGTTCTTTCGCCATTTCTTCCGTGATGGGTGTGGAGAATGAAATCGTCACCGTGGACTCATCGATCTTGGCGGACTCCACCCCTTTCCAACTGCTGAACCGCCCCGTCAGTTCCTGTTCCCATTGCGCGTGTTTGTCCGCGCCACCGCTGCTGCTCTGCCTGACTGGACCGGCCACGTGCGTAAAATACAGCACTCCGCCCGTGAGGACGACAATGGGTATCGCGAACCCGAGAATCGTGTTCAACAAACCGCTGAATTTGGTCTCCTTAAAAAAGGTGTTGGCGATAAAAAGCACGACTACCACCCCGACCGTTATGATCAATATCTTATCCCTCGTAAGCACC
Source organism: Verrucomicrobiota bacterium (assembly GCA_048497895.1). Classification (GTDB taxonomy): domain Bacteria; phylum Verrucomicrobiota; class Verrucomicrobiia; order Limisphaerales; family JBEHZA01; genus JBEHZA01. Next base: position 21,386 of record JBEHZA010000018.1, on the reverse strand, counting down.
ATATCGTTGCTCCCTTTCTACTGGACTCCTTTTTATTTCGCAACTCGAAGTCGTCACAATCAAGTGAATTTCAGCCGCTCAACTCCCTTCAAAAGCCCCCTTAAAACCCAGCTCTCAGCCAGAGGATATTTACTATAAATTTCTTCGCTCCAATTAGTTATAAACAAAAAACTACTTCGAATCATCCATTTCAGCGACCTTCGATGCCGCTGCTTCCCATGCCTGATTTGCCTGTTCCAACGCTTCGACAATCGTCGAAAGTTCCCGGTTCAAGTGCATCGCCGCACCCGCTTTCGCGTACGTCTCCGGCTTTTCCAACTCCATCGTCAACTCCTCCTGCTGCTTCTCCAGCTCCGCAATTTCTTTCTCCAGTTTATGCACCAATTGTTGCGCGTCTTTGCGCTCTTTGGAACGGGCCTGCCGCTGTTCCGCTTCCAACCGCTTTTGCTCTTTCGATTTAAAGCTTACCCGCTCCGTCGGCTCCGGCTTCACCTCTTCCACCTTCGCACCCGCCGTCAAGGCCGCCCGCGCCGAAGTCGCCTTCGTCTTATCCAGGTAGTACTGATAATCGCCGCTGTAATGCGTCAACACGCCCGCGTTCACATGCACCGTGCGATTCGCCAGCGCGCGAATGAAATACACGTCATGGCTGATGAACAACAACGTCCCCTCGTATTGAATCAACGCCGTCACCAGCGCATCAATACTCGGCATATCCAAATGCGTCGTCGGTTCGTCCATCAACAACAGGTTCGGCGGATCGAGCAGCAACTTCACCAGTGCCAGCCGGCTCTTTTCTCCCCCGCTCAATACCTTCACCCGCTTGAACACATCATCGCCCCGAAACAAAAAGCACCCCAGCAACGTCCGCACCGCTTGCTCAGTAATCCGTTGCGGCGTATCCAAAGCCTCTTCCAGCACCGTCCGGTCTTCCTGCAACATCTCCACGCGATACTGCGAGTAATAACCGGACTTCACGTTGTGCCCCAGCTCACGCGTTCCCTGCTGCGGCGTCAAGGCGCCCGCCAGTAATTTCAATAATGTCGATTTGCCCGCGCCGTTTGGGCCCACCAGCACCGTGCGCTGCCCGCGTTCCGCTTGAAAATCAACCCCCTGATACACCTGATTCGCCCCGTACGCGAAGTGAATGTCCTTCAGCGTAATCACCTTCAAACCGCTCCGTTGCGGTTGCGGGAAGGAGAAACTGATCTCCTTGTTATCGCTCACCGGCGCTTCGATCTTCTCCATCCGCTCGATCTGCTTGAGCTTGCTCTGCGCCTGTGCCGCCTTTGTATTCTTCGCACGGAACCGTTCCACGAATTCCATCAAATGCGCAATTTCCCGCTGCTGATTTTTGTACGCTGCGAGTTGTTGTGCCTCCGCCGCCGCCTTCTGTTGCAGGTAATCTTCGTAATTCCCACGATACCGGAACAGTTTGCCCTGACGGATTTCCAGAATGCTGTCCACCAGTTGATTCAGAAATTCACGATCATGCGAAATCAATAAAATCGCCCCAGGATAATTCTGCAAATAATCCTGCACCCACAGAAGCGCTTCCAAGTCCAAATGGTTCGTCGGTTCGTCCAGCATCAACAAATCCGGCTCTTGCACCAGCAACCGCGCCAAATGCGCCCGCATCACCCAGCCACCGCTCATCTCCCGCGCCGGACGATTAAAATCTTTTTCCCGGAAGCTCAATCCCGCCAGAATCGTCTTCGCCTTCGGTTCGAGTTGATACCCGCCCAGTTCCGTAAACCGCGCATGAATATCATCATCCGGATCAACTGCTCCCGGATGATCGGATTCCCACGCCTTCATCTTCTTTTGCAGGCTGACCATCTCCGCGCTCACGGCCGTGGCCAGTTCCAGCACGGTTTCGTCTCCCGCCGGCGCGCTCTCCTGTGGCAGAAAGCCCACGGTGATATTCTTTTGGAACGTAATATTGCCCCCATCCGGCTGCGCCGTTTGGAGAATCAGTGAAAAGAGCGTGGACTTCCCCGCGCCGTTCGGCCCCACCAGGCCAATACGCTCACCCCGGTTCACCTGGAGTGACACATCTTCAAACAACGTCCGCCCACCGAGACTTTTGACTACTTCAGAAATCGTTAACATGACAAACGCGCGATGCTGCTGACATACGCGGTGACAAGCAAGACTTAATCCCGCTCACCCGGTCCGCGCCTGGCATACTGTAACACGTCACCTCCCCGTTTTCGCCCCCTTCTGCATTCTTAATTCTTCCTTCGGCATTTAATTTATCCCTGAATAGCCCTGAATAAGCCTGACAAGCCATAGTCGCGCCATGGCGAATGAAGCCCATCCACCCCGGTGGAGCGAGACTCCGTCGAGCCCTATATTTTCCTCCCTAGGTCCCTTCATTTAACATTCTGGTAATTCTGTTCATTCTGTCAAAAACTCCTCCACCCATAAAATTAGCCCGGAATAAGCCGGAATAGCCCTGACAAACCCGGTGGGGCGAGACTCCGTCGAGCCCTGATTCGCAAGTGCCATTAGGAACGCCACGTTTATAGCTACCCACCCCCTGATTGAACTTCTCAAGCTCCAGCGGAGCGGTATGGCAGGTTGAGTGGGCTTCTTTCGGATTTAGACATTCGGTAATTCGTCATTTTCGCCACCCTCCTTTAAATGTCAAAGAACCCAGCACCTTCAAATTCGCGCGCCCCCCACTACTAACCACGGACTACTGGCACCCTATAGAATCACACCTATCGCCTTTTGTATTTCCCACCGTGGGAAATTGCTCCAGTTAAATGCTTTTGCCAGCAAACACTCTTCCGCTGCGCTCTTAAAAACTGCCCACCACCCCGCCAAAATCACAAACGCCACGCTACCCATTACTCTATCCCATGACCCAATCCGTCATTTAAGAAAACCCATGCTTAAAAAAACCTTCCAAGTAACGATTGCACTTTTTCTTTCCAGCTTTTGAGAGTTGGGTCTGCAAAGGTAAGCGTGTTGTTTTTTGCGTCCACTCGCACGACGCGGTTTGGATACTTGTACTTCAAATACTCCGCCAGCAATTCTTCTGGTGTCACGTTCTCAAATGAATGGGGAAAATAACCTGGCGGAAACATCGTAACGGGAGCCGGACCAGAAAAGGTAAAATTCAACTGAGTGGCATCTTGGATACATCTGACAAAATCCCACGACGTCTCCAGCCGGACGTAGGGAATTTTAACGGCGAATAAGTTGTCCACGTGCCGGTTCTCCTCCGGCAGTCCCGGAAGTTCCGGCAGATGAAAAATCAAACGACGGGCATTGGGATAATATTTGGCGCGGACCAGCGCGATGTCCTTTAAGTTCAGAGACACCCGGTCAACGATATGAGACGCGTTACTCTGTTCGGAGCGCGCGATCCCCAAATGGCCGTCACGGGCTACATATTCCCGTTCAAATGGCAGATCCCACGCCTGAGGGATTCCGCAGAAAACGAACGTTGAACCTGATTCTTCTTTGACCGGATAAAAACGTAAACTTACGACCGCTTCTTTTGATTCTGTCTCAATCCTCGCCTCCGCAAGCGACGTCGAGGCGACCTCCAACATCTGATATTGTGCGTAGGGAAGCCGGATGACTTGACCCACTTTCGGTTCAATTTCGATATTTTGAACGGGACCACAAGCCAGATCGATTACCATCTCGATCGGTCCCTGGTGATACATGGACATACTAAAGGTGAAATGGTAACCGTTGGTCCTGAAGTGCACCCCCAACCGTCGTTCAATTGTTTCCTGGTGCGAGCATCAAACACTCCCGCGCTCATCACCAGTGATGGAGCCAGATTTTGTGTCTCAATATCGAACCCCACCACCAAAGAATCCGCTCGGTAGAAACCCGTGCCGTAAACATAAGGCCGTTCGATCGCACGGAGTTTTTCGACTTCTGCCGGATCACACGGTTTCAAATCCGCATGGAAAAAATGTGCCAGTAAATACTCATAGTGATCCGTCACGTTCGTGACCGGCCTGCCACTGGCAACACGAATCCATTTAAGCTGGACCGCTCCGCTATCAAAAACCAACGCCTGGCTGGGTGGCACGTGTAACGGCAAAAAACTCATCAGGGGGGCATTTTTCCGGAACACATTCGGATGTGTGATGGTTACCTTCTCACCCTCATTTGTGATCGTAACGGGAATCAACGCCGAACCGTTGGTCAAGGCCGTCATCGGGGAAGGGTGCATAACCTTCTCATACTCCGCCGGATTGCGCATCGCCGTCGGGCTGCTCCGCAACTTGCCCGCCCAACCGACGAGCAACGCCCACCCGGCAATCAGAATAACGGTCAAAATGAAGCCGATCAAAACCGGGTGAATTTTCCGTGGTCCATCCATAACGCATCGCCTCTCTGTGCCCGGATTCTCATTTACCGGCACAAAGGAGATGCCGCGACTATGTTCAGTCAATCCGAAATAATCAAAGCAAAGCCCTCCCGTTCATTAAAAAATTCCCATTTGACCAATCCTCCTTTCGCGTTAATTTTAATTCCAATGAAACGGACTCTCGCCCTCCTCTCTTTATTGCTTTGTAGTCTCGCGGCTCACGCCGAAATCAAATCCGGACCGGTGGAATATAAGCAAGGCGATGCCACTCTCGAAGGCTGGCACGCTTATGACACCTCCTTTTCCGGCAAACGCCCCGGCATCCTCATTGTGCATCAGTGGAAAGGGCTCAGTGACTATGAGAAGAAACGCGCCGAAATGCTCGCCAAACTCGGTTACAATGTTTTCGCCGTCGATATCTACGGCAAAGGCATTCGCCCCGCCTCACCCAAAGAAGCGGGCGCTCTCGCTGGTAAATATAAAAGCGACCGGGCTCTCCTTCGCCTGCGCGTCACCGCTGGTTTAGAGCAATTGGAAAAAGACACCCTTACCGATACCAAACACATCGGGGCCATTGGTTATTGCTTTGGTGGCACTACCGTATTGGAACTCGCCCGGAGCGGCGCTTCCATCAATGGAGTCGTCAGTTTCCACGGCGGCCTAAGCTCACCCACACCCGACGACGCGAAGAATATCAAATGCAAAGTCCTTGCCCTGCACGGCGCGGATGACCCCAACGTCCCGCTGCCGGAAGTCACCGCCTTTGAAACTGAAATGCGTCAGGCCGGTGTTGATTGGCAACTCGTCGCCTACGGTGGCGCCGTCCACAGCTTCACCGATTGGAACGCCGGCAGCGATAACTCCAAAGGCGCCGCCTACAACGAAAAGGCCGATCACCGCTCCTGGGCCGCCATGCAAACCTTCTTCAACGAATTATTTAAGCCATAGGCCCGCCATCCGGAACATCTGCATCATTCAAAACCTGTGACCGTCTCCCAACCTCATTCGTGCTTCGATATTCAGGTTTCTTTCGGCATTCGTCATTAGGGTTTCGTCATTTTTTCAAGCCCGTCGCTTAAAACAAAACCGGCCTGCTCAATCAAGCAGGCCGGTCACTTTTAATTTTTACCCGCTCCCTTACTCTTCAATCCCCACCGTCACTTCCGCCTTATATTTACCCAGCACGTTCAACGTAAGCACACCCGTGCCCTCATCCTGCTTGCGACCATCGAGTTCAATCGGTAATTCCTGCGTCGCCTGATTTTTCTCCAACGGCACCGTCACCAGTGGCTTCTTATCCTTGCCGAAAACTACCAGCTCAATCGCCTCTTTATCGTTCTTTTGCACCCCGAGTTGATAGCACGTCAGGTCAAACGTCTTTTCGTCCGTCTTCACTGCCACCCGCCGTAATTGTTCATTCGTCGCCGATTTGCCATTAACCTGTGGCACCAGCTTCAGCATCCAGAGGTCTCCCACCGGCACGATTTCTTTCCCCAGCTTTTCAAATATTTTTTCACTTAAGGTCTTGCCCGGAATCACCAGCACGCCCGCCTTATTCGCTTTAAACACCTGCGGCTTTTCCAAATCCAATTCGATCTTCACAGGCAAATTCGCCGCTTCGCCCGTCGTTTCCACCACCAGTTTCGCCACCTTGCGCGCCTCCTCCAGGGGAGCACGCTCTTGCGCGTGCGCGACATAGCCCGTCGTCATTACCGCTAACAATACCATGATTCGTTTCATAAGTTTGGTTGAGAGATTAACTGCTACTCAGAAGAAAACGCCGCCGCGCTCATCCGGTTACACTTCATTTTTTCGGCGCCGCCTCCCCGCCTTTGTTTTTGCGCGGTTCCACCAGCAGCAATTCCAGCGAAGCATCATGCCGCTCCTTCTTAATCTTCGCGAATTCCGCCTTTTGCTCCGGCGTCACCATTTCCTTTTCCACATCCGCCACCAGGCGCTCGATCACCTGAGAGGTTTTAGCGATGGTTTCCACCCGGATTCCCTTCATATCATCCACCGCCCGGTCAATATCCGCCTGCACCCGCACCGTCTGGTCGGGCGTCAATTTCAGCCGCCGTTCCAAATGGTGCATCACAGAAATATTCCACTGCTCCGGATTCGCTTTCTTTTTCAGCAAATGAATCGTCACGCGAAAGCCGATAAAACCGCCAATCAAAAGGCTCAGTACAATGATCGTGCCGAGTTGGAGGATTACTTTGCGGTTGCCCGTAAACTTCATAACGTTGAAAACAAATCAGAAACCGTGTCTTCCAAAGGTGGCCGGGTAATCTCTCCCTGTCCGTCCGTAGGCCAACTGAAAATAGCCGTGATCAACAAGACCACACTCAAGCAAATCACCATCCGCCGGCTGAAGGTATCCCAAATCGACAATAGTGAAACCGGTCCGCGCTTTTCCGGTTGCCATTGCGCCACCACGCGCCCGGCAAATCCCAACGGCATGGACGCAGGCGCTTCCAACGGTTGCTTGCGCGCTTCCTCTGCGCCCACTTGCCAGCGACGATCAAATTCATTCATAACGTTCGCCTTTCATCATCTGCCGCGCGTAATCGCGTAATTTTCTGCGGGCCCGGAAAGCCCGGATTTTTACCAGCGAAATTCCCCAGCCGGTCATTTCACTGATCTCCCGCACGGACCGCCCTTCCAGATCCAGCAGATGAATCACCAACCGGTCATCCGGACTTAATCCCTGCAATAATTTCTGCATCAACTCCCGCACGGATGCCGTCTCCGAAGGCGGCGCAGATGGCTCCGTGCTCATAAAAAATTGCACCCACTCCGCCTCGTTCTCGGACAAATCTGCCCACCGCAATTCCGGCCGCCGCTTCTCCGCCCGCAACGCATCCAGACACGTCGTCACCGCCACCCGCGAAACCCAATGCGCAAACGGAGTCGTGTCCCGTTCCCGATACTGTTCCAACCGGGTGAAGATCTTCAAAAATATCTCCTGTGCCAGATCTTCTTCCGCCACCCGTCGCGGCAAATGCGAGCGAACGATTTTAAGGACGAGCGGGTACAAATGTGCCACCAGGACGCGGGCGGCTTCATCATCTCCGTTTCGCACCCGTTCCAGGCAACCCGCCACGTCCAAGCCGTCATCTGCTGCCATTACGTAATTCGCTTCTGCTATCAGGGATAACGCCGGTCACTTTTCCCCGGTTACAGGAATGTTCGCTCGAGTCGTTGAAATGAATCTACTCGCTCAATGACCCGGCTTTTCGTCCGTCAGCTTGTGGAACCCAGCCGCCTCTTCGTAAGCGTGATAGTGCATGGAGGAAAAGAGTTTGCGCCCCTCGATGGTAACGGACCCATTTTGATTAAACCATACTCCCTCAGTCGAGCGACAGCGGCACAGCGTTAGATTAAAAGTATCCAGTGAACCCGCCAATCCACCCCACATGCTGACGCGCTCAGCGAGATGCAAATCCGCCTGCGCCACCTCGAAATCCTCCGCATCCACCCACACCGTACCACTGAGCTTATTCACCACCCGATCGGACGTTTTCTTTACCGGTAAATCCTCGCTCCTCGGTTTAAACGTCAGCACGAAAGTCGAGCGTCCATTCAACATCTCCCGCCGTTCCGTCTGGTAAGTAAACCGGTCCACGAATTCCGCCGATAGGAGAATCTGTTTCTTGGCATCCTTTTTTGCCTGCGTGTCATCTTCCCACTTCTGACGTTTCGCCCGGTCTCGGTCATCTTCGGCTTTCAATTCCTTGGCCGAAAGCGGTTTGCCGTCCACCTCAATCAAACGCGTATGCGGAGCGCCGCCGCACAACGTCACTTCATACGTCTTTTTCTTGGTGTCCTTGACCTTCCCTTTGTCATCCAAACCCTCAACCACCGAAGTTTGCAGGTAGAAATAGCGGTTTTCCTTGTGCGCCGCCACTTGTGCCGCGCGCAGCACCACATTGCTGACAATCGTCTCTGCCGCAGGCAACGAGGTGTTTTCTTCAGCCCCTGCAACCAACCAGACGCCCGCACCCAAAAACAGTGCGAGCATAGCCAGATGCTTGAAAGCCAGATATTGTCGGATGCGAATGACCACTCGCCTTACTGTGACATAAAACCATCCTTTCGCCAAATCTATTGGCATTACTATTGGCATTAACCGGGTGCGATTGAAAATGATGGATTCAAAATCTGTCTGGCGAGTGCTGAAACCAGCATGTTTCCCACATCAATATCCGGAAGGACGAGTTATACGAAACCTTCGATTCGTCTGACATTTCCTGCTCGTTAGGAACTCGTATAACCCGCCCTTCCGAAAACGCGTGGCTTTATGCTTTAGCCTATCGCTCCTCATCGCTACTCCCCACCGTGCTTTCGCACGAAATCAACCCGGAAAAACCACCTTCAACATCGAGAAATCATCCTCAAATGTTTCCCCGCCCTGCTGGTTCTTCGCTTCCTGAATCACCACTTCAATCTCCGACTCACCGGCGGGCGGTTCCTGCGTCAGCAGCTTCACAAAATCCTGATAATCCCACATCGTTTCGTCCGGACGTTTGATTTCGTAAACCCCGTCGCTGAACAAAAACAATTCACCGAATTTACCCACCTTCTGCACCCCGGTTTTATATTGCACTCCCGACATGGTGCCGATCACCAGGCCCGGCACCTTCAGTTCCATCGTCTGTGCCGTGGCCCGTGAATCACCCGTCACTAAAATCGCTGGCGGATGACCACCGCGCGCAAATGCAATCTCTCGTTTCGATTTGCTGTACACCCCATACCAAATGGTGAAGTACATGTTATTATGATGATCCATCTGGAACACCTCGTTCAACCCCATCAATACTTTTCCCGGGTCTTTGAAATCCGTGTTTGGCAACGCATGCGAGCGCAACACGTTCATCGCTGAAATCGACAGCAACGCCGCTCCCACACCATGCCCGCAAACATCCAGCAGATACATCGCCAGATGATCTTCATCCAGCCAGTGGTAACCAAAAGAGTCTCCTCCCAATGAAGTCGAAGGCACGAAGCGCCAATCCGTAACCACTTCCCCCGTCAACGGTGGCGGCAGCAACGACTTCACATAATCCGCCGCTTCCGCCAATTCCGCCGCCAGATGTTTCTGACTTTCCACCAGTGCGCGATACGTCGCCTGTTCCTTGTCCCGCAAGGCCTTTTTTTCCAGGCACGCATTGATCCGCGCCTGCAATAACACAGGCTTATACGGCTTGGGTAAATAATCATCTGCGCCAATCTCAATACACTTGGCCACGCTATTGAGATCATCCAACCCTGAAATCATGATTACTGGAATCTCCCGCAACTTCTCATCGGCCTTGACCGCTTGCAAAACCGCGTAGCCATCCATTTCCGGCATCACAATATCGAGCAATACCAAATCAAAATGTTCCTCGCGCAACCGGTTCAACGCATCCACTCCGTCTGCGGCGGTCGCCACTTCATACGCATCAATCTCCAGTCGCGCCCGCAACAAATCGCTGTTCATCACGTCATCGTCCACAATCAGCAGTCGATACGGAACCGCCCGCCGCCCGTGCTCTACGTGGAAACCCGTCAGAACCGGATTGTCGTTTGAATTTTGCGTCATGATTATGCTGGCGTGCTCCTTCTCTTCTACGCCTGATTGCTCCACTCCAACAGCAAAAAAAGATGACCTACACCTTTAGAGGTATATGGGTTCCCCGGAGCACGCCTGCGTCGAGCCGTAAAATTTACGGCTGTTTGATTTTATACGCAGTTTACCTGCTACTATTGTCCCCAGATCAAGCGCCGCACGTTCACTCCTCAGACAGCATTCTCCTTTCCTTGCGCCTCGCACCAATTGCCCTTTTGCATGGACACTCCAGCATGAATGAACTAAAAATCCCGCAACCCTTTTCCCAATCCAAAAGCCATGTCCACATTTACGGCGGAACTCATCGGCACCATGATTCTCGTCATCCTCGGTGACGGAGTCGTTGCCAACGTGGTCCTGAATAAATCCAAAGGCTACAATTCCGGTTGGATTGTCATCACCACCGGTTGGGCGCTGGCGGTTACCGTCGCCGTCTATTGCGTCGGCACCGTCAGTGGCGCACACCTCAATCCCGCCGTCACTATCGGGCTTGCTTCCATCGGCAAATTTCCCTGGGCTGATGTCCCCGCCTATCTTGCCGCTCAATTCCTCGGCGCCTTTCTCGGTGGCGTCGCCGTTTGGCTCGCTTATCTGGCGCACTGGGGCGAAACCGCGGATCAAGGGGCCAAACTCGCTGTGTTCTGCACTGCTCCTGCGATTCGCAAAACCGTGCCCAACCTCATCACCGAAATTATTGGCACCTTCATTCTGGTGCTCGGCGTCCTCGCCATTCTGACCCCAAAAAATCTTAACCCCGCCCACGGCTGGGATGTCGGCTTTGGCCCTTGTCTCGTCGGCGTTATTGTTTGGGCAGTTGGCCTGTCACTGGGTGGTCCCACCGGTTACGCCATCAATCCCGCACGCGATCTCGGCCCCCGCCTCGCCCATTTCTTTCTCCCCATTGCCGGCAAAGGCCACTCGGATTGGGATTATGCGTGGATTCCCGTCGCCGGACCGATCATCGGCGGCATCATCGCCGCTCTCTTCTATAAAACAGCCTGGAACCCTGTTTAGAAAATAAGCTCTCCAATCCTTGTGCAGCTATGAAATACATCCTCGCTTTGGATCAAGGCACCACCAGTTCACGGGCCATTGTGTTCGATCAACACGGTTCCATTATCTCCGTGGCGCAACAGGAATTTCGTCAGATCTTTCCGAAACCCGGCTGGGTCGAGCATGACGCCAACGAAATTTGGGCCACTCAATTGCACGTCGCCGCCGAAGCCATTCTCCGCGCCCGCCTGACCGCCAATGATATCGCCGCCATCGGCATCACCAATCAGCGCGAAACCACCGTCGTGTGGGATCGTCGCACCGGCAAACCGATTTGTCATGCCATCGTCTGGCAGGATCGCCGCACCGCCGCCGCGTGTGATCGCTTGAAGTCGCGCGGCCTGGCCGCCACCATCCGTCGCCAGACCGGCCTCGTCGTCGATGCTTATTTCTCCGCCACCAAACTGCAATGGATTCTTAAAAATGTTCCCGGCGCCAAAGCCCGCGCGCAAGCCGGTGAATTGGCCTTTGGCACCATCGATTCGTGGCTCGTCTGGAATCTCACGGGTGGCAAGCATCACGTTACCGATGCCAGCAATGCCTCCCGCACCATGCTCTTCAATCTCAAGACCGGTGAATGGGATGAAGAACTTCTGAAAATCTTCGGCATTCCCCGCTCCATTTTGCCAGAAGTCCGCGCGTCCAGTGAAGTCTATGGCGAAACCACCTTGTTTGGCAGCGCGATTCCTATTGCGGGCATTGCCGGTGATCAACAAGCCGCCTTGTTCGGTCAGGTCTGCACTCAACCCGGCATGGTCAAAAATACTTACGGCACCGGTTGCTTCATGCTCATGAACACCGGCACCAAACCGATCGTGTCCCGCAATAACCTGCTCACCACCGTCGCCTGGCGCATGGGCAACCGCACCGAATACGCGCTTGAAGGCAGCATCTTTATCGCTGGTGCTGTCGTGCAATGGCTCCGCGACGGACTCGGCATTATCAAATCCTCCAGCGAAGTCGAAGCGCTCGCCCTGCAAGTGCCCAACACCGGCGGCGTTTACCTCGTGCCCGCCTTTGCCGGCCTGGGCGCACCGCATTGGGATCAGTATGCCCGTGGCATTCTCGCTGGACTCACCCGCGGCACCACGTCTGCCCACATTGCTCGTGCCGCTTTGGAAGGCATCGCGTATCAAGTCACCGACGTCCTTAAATCCATGGAAGCCGACGCCGGCATCCGGCTTAAAGAACTGCGTGTCGATGGCGGCGCGTGCAACAATAACCTGCTGATGCAATTTCAAGCCGACTTGCTCGGTGTTCCTGTCGTTCGTCCAAAAGTTTCGGAAACCACCGCGCTTGGCGCCGCTTACCTCGCCGGATTGGCCGTCGGCTACTGGAAGGACCAAAAGGAAATTGCTACTCAATGGCAAGTGGACCGCCGCTTCTCTCCCGCCATGAAAAATTCCACCCGCAAACAACTGCGCGCCGGCTGGGACAAAGCCCTCTCCCGCGCCAAAGCCTGGGAAGCGAAGTAGCCAAGCTCTTCCAAGTGACTTCAACCCCGGCCTTGAGTCTTTCGCCGATCAGCTTAAGCTGACGCGAATGCAACGTTTGGTTGTCATCATATTTTTAGCGTTTTGCACGACTTTCCTCGCGTCTGCGCAGGAAGCGAAGCCCGCTGCGCCACCCAAGGTCGAAGCCGTCTTGCAGGATGCACTGGACGGCAATGTCAAGGCCCAGGTCACCATCGGGATGATGTACGAACGGCGCGGCTCATATACCAACGCCGTCCGCTGGTTCCAACGCGCCGCGGATCAAGGCAGCCCCGATGCTGAATTTAAACTCGGCATGGCTTACGCCGCCGGTCAGGGAGTTCTGCGCGATTACGTCGAAGCCATCCGCTGGTTCCGCCTCGCTGCCGAAAAAGATCTCCCGATTGCCCAATATGATTTGGGCGTGGCTTACGAAAAGGGCACCGGCGTCCAACAGGACTATCAGCAAGCCTTTATCTGGTATCAACGCGCCGCCACCAACCATGATTTCTATGCTCAGAAAGCGGTCGGAGTTTTATGCGAAAAGGGTCTCGGCACCGCTTCTGATCTGGCCGAAGCTTATAAGTGGTACAACCTTGCTGCCGTCCGCGGCATGGAGGAAGCCGTTCAACTCCGGGATCTACTTCTGAAACGCATGTCACCGGAACAAAAACAGGAAGGACAAAAACGTTTCTCCCAATTCGTCGCCACCCAAGCCAAAGACTCTCCCACCGCATTCGCTGTCACCCCCGAAAGCACCGCCAAAAAAACGGTCGCACCTCCAAAACGCAAAGTGGGAGATTTCCTCGAATAACCTGCTCTATCCTCAATCGTCCCGCCGGTATTCCACTTCCCCGTAATTACTCCAGGTAAACACAATTCGGTTCGCAGTTAGAATCGTCAACCGACCCGGCACGAACTGAGCATTGCGAAATTCCTGTTCCGCCACCTGCCCCTCACCTTGGCCCGTGCGCACATTCGCCCGCCACGTCATCGCGCCCGCCGGAATATGATCATCTCCCGTGCATTTCACGGCTTCCAACAGGTCACCCGCCCGAGTAATGCGAATCACCTCATCGAAATGCCCCGGATAATGTCCGATCCATTCGCCTGTTAAATCAATCTCTTTGACCATACCGTCAGCTCACTTTACTTCACTTGCCCGGAAAAATAAATACGCCGTGGCAATAAGTTTGCCACGGCGCTCGAAAACTGAATCCGCTTACTTCCGCACGCTCACTTGTTCCGCCGTCGGAAAATCCGCGGGCACCTTTTGCGTTACCTTGCCCGTAGCTGCCCATTCTGTTCCCCGTTGAAACGTGGTGATGAAACCAACACATCCCACTGCCGGTTGCGCCTGCCCGGCGGACGCATGCCCCAAAGCAGTATGGAACACCCGCCCCTGGCCGTAAGTTAAAACCATCAGGGAAGGCTCATTATGTCCGGTACCGCCCTTGGACGGATCAGAATAAGACGTCGCCAGCACGGTCATATTTTCCGCCGGCCCGCGCAAGCTATCGTAAAGCTCATCTTCGGCATGCAGCCACTTTGCCGGCAATCCCTTCATAATCGGATGTCCCGCGTCGCGCGTTACCAACATGAATTGATGCCGTGCTCCGTGATGTCCGCCAGCCCCCGGTGAGGTGTCCCGCACGATTTTACCGTCTTGAAAATATAATTTCGGCCCGTCCTTTTCGGTGCGATTTCCCCAGCCTCCCACGCCGATCATCTCATTGTAAGCCTTCCATTCCGGAAACGAATTGTCCGCCGCATGCACCGAAACAAAACCGCCACCGCCCTTAACAAAGGCTTCAAAGGCCGCCTTCGTCTCCGCCGTCCACGGTTCTCCGTTGTAATTGGAAACAATTACTTTGTAGTCGGAAAATTTCGGTTTGAACTGGCTCATATCCCCCTTGGGCGCGGGTGTCGTCGCCACGTCCACCGTGAACAGTCCGGTTTCTTCCAGATACTGCTTTAATTTCGGCGTCGTCCCCTTCCAGTCGTGGTTATTCTGCCCGTCCACAATGAGAACCTTGATCGGCTCGGCCACCACGGTATTAACGATTAAGACCGCGATCACGGAGAGCCAGCATTTGATTAATGTCTTCATGAAAATAGATGTGATGCGTTTGTAATGGCCTGTTTATAAATGGGCGGATTCAGGATGTCGAGGCTGTGTGTACAACGGAAGCGATTGAATTTCGCTCGCCAGAATCCGTCGATTCACGTCTGATACTGCCCGGCAGTTAAATTGAAGCAGTCACGTTTGGACGCATGCGATTTCAGGTTTATCCGTCAATGAGTGGGTTTCCAGGATTTAGCCTCCTGCTCACACTCGCCGATGGCAGCGGTCTCCGCCATTTGCACCCGTCACCGGTTCCGAGCGCCAGGCTTCAAACTCTAGCCAAGCAAAGTGTCCACCCGAAGCTCCCATGAACCTCACCACGCTACGGCAACAGTGGCTGGCGCTGACCGTGGAGTCCAGGGTGACAACTGACGCTGCGCTGACCGTCTGGCGCGAAATCCTCACCGCCTATCGCGCCCCGCAACGTCATTACCATACCTTGTCTCACCTCGGTAAGATGCTCGCGTTTGTTGCCCGGCATCGTTCCCAGGCGCAAAACTTCACCGCGCTCCGCTACGCCATTTGGTTTCACGACGTCGTTTACGATCCACACCGGTCTGATAATGAAGAACTCAGCGCCCTGCATGCAGAACGAAGCTTGCGTGAGTTAAAAGTAAAAGCTCCCGTCATTGCCAAAACCCGCCGCTTAATCCTGGCCACCCAGCATCATCAGGCCAATCATCGCAATCGTGATGCTCAACTTCTGCTGGACGCTGACCTCGCTATTCTCAGCGCCAGCCGCAGTGAATACGCCGCTTACGCCCGCGCCATTCGCCGTGAATTTTCCTGGGTAGAAGATGCCGCCTACCGGGCAGGACGAACTCAAGTCCTGCAAAAATTTCTCGCGCGCAAGCAGATTTACTTTACCGAAGCGATGCAGGCGAACGAAGCCATCGCCCGCCTTAACCTAACGCGTGAAATTGCCCGTTTGCAGTAAATTTTAATCCGAATCCTCACTTAACGATCACGGCTCGCGGCGCCACGAGTGCTTTGAGCTGTGGCAAATCAAAAGCTTCGAGCAGCCCAAAGCAGAATAGTTCCGGCTTTTGATCCACGCTCCAGTTCTGCGTAATCGCTTCCTTCAAACTGTTCAAAGCCCCTTGCATCTGCACTTCACCAATCGCCTTTTCCTCCAGGCCCGCGGCTGCCAACGCCGCCATGCTCGTGCGCGGCCCAAGGGCCTCGACGGTTACCGACCCGATTCCATATTGCTTTTGCGACCACCGCGCAATCGCCGCAATCTGGCTGGCCTGCAATCCCAGCGCCCGATCTCCCACGGCCGCTAACTGTATCGCATACAAAAAATCGTGCGTGCTGATCTTTGATTCGCCTAAAAAGAACGGATCAATCAACAACACGCGCTTGCCTGCTTCCAGCAACTTCGCGGCCTCACCCACGGCATTCGTGCGTCCTCCGTCCGCGACTAAAATTACCGTCTCCTTCGCCGCCCCACGGGATAACTCGACCGCCGGCACGGTCCAATCCTTGCCGGTCTTCAGCCACCAATAACTTGCCTTCACTCCCTCTTTTTCATCCGCGCCCGCCAACCCTGCGCTCACTGTGAACGCCTTCGCACGCACAATTTCACCGAGCTTTTTACGGTTCGCCGACTGCCATTTTTTAAGCGCAGATTTTTCAGAAGGAATGTCTGCATTGCGCGGCAAATCACCAATCAATCCCAAGGCCAGTGTATGCAGGTCTGCATTGTTCTCCGGCAACGGCACATTCAACTGCTCCTTCGTCTTAACCTCAGCGTCGCTCGGAATTTCGACGGCGCTATATTTCGTATCGCTCGGGTAAAAAATACGTCCCGCCATTCCGTAAAACGCCTGTCGATTATCCAACTCGTAATTATGTGTTCCTGGATCGTAGTTAATATGCCAATCCAACGCTTTCGACCGCCCGTACAAATCAAAAATCGGCTGTGCTGCTTCCAATAACGGCCATGCCGCATGATCCGGCGCGAAGCAGCAATTATCCTTCGCATTAAACGTCAGTAACGCCGCGCGCGAACCCATCATTGCCGTTAGATGCGTGTAATCCGCCACCGTGGCCATATCGTTCGGCGTCTGTTCGGAATCCCCCAGATCACTCACGTAACGCGCTCGTGTGCGAAAGCTCGAATAACCCGCTACTGGATTGCACAACGTCACCCGCGCATCGAGAGAACTGAAAAAAATCGTCTGCCAGCCGCCGCCGGAGAGGCCCGTCACCGCCACCCGTTCCGGATCGGCATGTTCCAGCGATAACAAAATATCCACCGCCCGCGACATGGAAAGATAGAACGGCGCCAGCCCGCTCGTGCCGCACAGATCCATTTGGTTAAGTTTGTAATGCGCGTAATCCGGCGTGCGCAATTGCCCCATGTAAATCCACTCGATATTCAAAGCCAGCATGCCGCGCTTGGCTTGATTGATGCAGCGAAGTTGCTTGTAGCCTGCCGATTTGCCCACGGGATCGTGGCCATTGACATTCAAAACCACCGGCACTTTGCCCGTCATCGCCGTCGGCTCATAGAGCAGCGCGGGAATCCAGAACCCCGGCAACGCTTCATAACGCAGTTTCTTGATGCGATAACCCGGCCCGCCTTCGATCGTCTCCAGCCATTCCACTTTCGTTTTTGCCGCACGCCATTTTTGTCCTTCTCCACGAAAGACAATTTTATCCAGCATGTCCTTGCGAATCTGTGTTTCAATCTTCTCCCATTCCTCGATCGATTGCACCTTGGGCATCAGCGGCACATGGGCTTCCGTATAGTCCTGAATCTCCTTCAAAGCCTGATCCACGCCGATCACTGCATGTGCCACCAGCGATTTGACAGCCGACTCACTCGCGGCGTGAACCGGAGAGGCTATTCCATTCCAAACCAGCAACCCGGTGCAGAGATAAACAAGATGTTTCATAGCCAATTAAAAGCAGGTTGAATCAGGGCACAGCCCTTCCCTTTGAAAAAGACCGTGTGCTTGTGCCAATAGAGCCCACAAATCATTTGCTCCGTCAATGTTGTTTCCTAAAGAACGCACCCAGCCAGATTTTCAAAAATAAGCGAACCCGCCAGCATACGTTTGGACGCCAGACCAAACTACAACTTCAAAAATTCAATGAGAATCTGGTCTGACCCAACTACCTCCGATCACTATAAAATATAGTCTTAAATCTGTTTGAAAGCGGAAACCACATTGACAGAACAGTCACGTCAGACAACATTGTCATCAGCATGAAAACCATACCCATTAGAGACCTGGTGCGGGAACCGAAAGAAATCCGGAAAATAACGAATGCCGGTGAAAGCGTGATCGTGACCATTGACGGGAACCCGGTCTGGCGGCTATCGCCCGTGGACAGTGGAAGCGGCTTGCCGAGTGCGAAAGAACGCCTCGAGACATTGCTCAAACACTTCCCGAAGGCTTCCCGAAGCACGGGTGCCGAAATCGTAAAAGAAGGGCGGGAATGAAATTCTACGCGGATTCATCTTTCCTGGTTTCACTCTATACTCACGACGCCAACACACTGGCCGCTTTTCATCTGCTGGGCCGTTATGGCACTCCACCGCTGCCGTGGATCTCTGTGCATGCGTTAGAAGTTAAGAATGCCCTCCGGCAAAAAGTATTTCGCCAGGAGATCAGCGCCTTGGATTTGACTGGCTCGCTTCGCCTATTGGAGCAGGATCGGGCGAACGGCGCTTTGGTGGATGTTCCGTCGCCGTTGCTGCCGCAGATTTGGGGATTGGGAATGGACCGGGCTGAGCAATTGAGTAACCGTTACGCTCAAGCGCGACGGATGCGGGCACTCGATATCATGCACGTTGCTTTCGCTCTGGAATTGCGAGCGGAACAATTTTGGACATTTGACGATGATCAGCAGGCTCTGGCGGAAGCGGAAGGTCTAAAGACCACGTAAACAGGAATCAACAGGCCAACACAGCCAAGTCCTACTTCGCGCAACACGCCGCTCCCACTCCCTCTTCCACCTCCTGCGGTGTCAGCAATAGAAAAGCCGCTGCCGCCGGCCCTTTGGAAAGCGCCTGCCAGTCGTGAATGTTCAGACTCACCCGTTCACCCCGGGAAAAAACGTTCCCGAAATCGTCCGTCACCTGCGCCAACGGCCCCAAATAGATCGCCTGATGCGTCAGACTCTTGGTGCGGTGCCCCGGTTTGCGGCCTACAATCATGATCTCCCGCATCTGCACACCGGACACCACGAAATAAGCTTTCTGCGACAATTTCTCGAACCTCGCTTCGACAAAACCCGCCTTCCGCATCGCTTCCAACGGCTCCTTTTCTACCGGCACATATTGCACTGCCGAAGCCGGTCCAGGTAACGACACCGTCGGTTCAGGAAACGGAGCGCTGCCGCCCAACCCGTGAATGCGAACTTCACCGCCCGGTCGCAACACGCGATAGGCTTCCGCCAGCAATTGATCCAGCTTCGCATCCTCCGGCTTTAAATTACACGTCCCTTCCAGCAACACTTCCTGCACGCTGAATTCCGCGTGCGGAATACGGTCTGGGACGGGACTCCGCAAGTTATGCTGCCAAATCACCTTCGGTTTTTCCACTTCCACGGCAAAGGCAGCCGTCCGGTTCGCTTCCGGCACCTTGCCATGTCCATGTTCCTCGATGTCTTCGTGAAAAACGTACAACTCCCACAATGTTCGATCCGGATCAGTCACCCAGAATTTGGTCTGCTTTGAATAGCAGCAGGCAACTCCTTCCTCCCGTTGTGTGCGAATCCCCGCCGCTTCCAAACGCACCTGAATTTTTACCAGCTCTTCGGAATTCGCCAGACTGATGCCGATGTGGTTCAACGTGCCACCCGGTGTCACGCGCCCAGGAATCAACGACAACACCAACGGAGGTTGCATCAGCTCAAACTTCGCGTAGTCAGGATGATGTTTCACCGGCTCAATTCCCAGCAGCACGCGATAAAACTCCACCGCGCGACCGAGATCACTAACGTTGAGTGACGTATGAAATTTTGGAAACAGCGATGCGGCGTCTGTGCTCATGATTAAGGTCTATTTATACTTGTTCTGGAGCGGTGACTGCCGTGGACAATGGATTAAAAGCCGGGGCTTCCGCAGTTGGCAGTCCAATAGTCCACGAAGCCACGCCAAATAGCAACACTACCACGGCCAGGCTCAACAGGATGGGCGAGTAGGAATGAGTGGCCGCATAACATTTGGCAAATACCAGCGGCCCTAAGGCGGAAGCCAGCACCGTCAAAATCTGTCCCGCCGCCTGAATGCGTCCCAAATGTCTACGCCCAAAAGCCCGCCCCCAAATAGCAAAGAAAACCACCGTAATAATGCCACCCGCCAAACCGGCTCCCACCGAGAAAGTCCACAACCCGGCCAGCGATTTCACCAGTGGCAATCCAGCCAGTGACGCCGCGTAAAGAAACAGGGCCACCGCCATTAACCGGCAAATGGACCAGCGCATGAGAACCCAGCCCGAAGCCAGTTGTCCGATCAGACCAATGAACGTTGTGGTCATCATGAAGGTGATGTAAACCTTTTGATCAAAACCATGTTCCCCGAGCACCGATTGGTTGAACAGCCCCAGCCCGGAAGAAACCAGACCAAACATCGACGCTCCCCCCGCAAACACCCAAAACGCGGGTGTGCGCATTGCTTCACTCAAAGTGAAACTGTGGGTTGAGTCCGTCGGCGATTCTACCGGCCCGCTATCAGGTGCCAGACCGCAACTCTCCGGACTGTCGCGTAAAAGCAACCAAACCAAAGGAGCCACACCAAACAACAACACCATGGCGATTTCCTTCCAGGCCATGCGCCAGCCCTGCTCCCTCACGGCATATCCCACCACTCCGAAAGCGGTCATGAACAGCAAGCCAATGAGGAAAGAATAAATCCCCATGGCCGCACCCAGCCGGCGCGTAAACCATTTGCCCACCGCCGTGATGCTCGTAACTGAAAGCGCGCTCTGCCCCAGGCCACGTGTTAGAGTAATCAGGATAAAAAACCACACTGCCCCGCTCGTAAAAACACTGATTTGCCATACCACCAACCCCAATCCAATCGTCACCAGGGTCGTAACCATCCGCACGCCGAAACGATCAATCAATGCTCCGGCGGGAATACAAAACAAAGCGCCCGCCAAAGTCGCCCACAAATTGATGTTCGCGAAAGTAACCCGGTCGAGTTGCAAGTCTTTCAGCAACGGCTCGGTGACCAACCCCAGCCCATGCGTGCGTCCCGGTAAGGTCGCCAGCATCACGATGGCCGCGATGACCACATTGACCCACCCGTAATAAAACGGCGTTTTTACAAATGCAGAGGGCATGACAACCTCACCGTCACGTTATTAATCAGCGGAAGAACACATTGGTTTTTCCGTATTCCGCATAGCGGTCCTTCAACCACCCTTTGAACTCCTCGTAATGCTTCTCCCGCTGTTCTCCCCCATCGCTCAAGGCGTTGTAGCTTAAATATAAAAGCCGCCGCGAACTGGCCGAGCGATTGGCTGCAGAACGATGCGGTGTATAACCGCTGAAAATCGCGATGTCGCCCGGATTCAAGTTCAACACCACTCCCTTGGACATATCCACCGTGCTCTCCGGCAGTTCATGATATTTGCCATCTTCCGGCCCGATCAAACCGCTGCGGTGATAACCCGGGAAAACTTCCGTCGCGCCGTTGTCTTGATCCGCCGGATCAATCGCCACGATCACGGTGACAAAAGTCTTAGGAAACGTTTTCCAGGAGATGTAATCCTGGTGCAATCCATAGCCTGTGGCACCTGCTGGCTTGAAGATCAGCAGGTG
>JBEHZA010000017.1:0-23086 GCA_048497895.1 Verrucomicrobiota bacterium | reverse complement strand
CAGCCTTGCATGAATGCCGCCACACTCCATCGCCTCGCCATTGTCGCCGTGCTCTTTGTTCACTCGGTCGTGCGGGCCCAACTCGCACCTCCGGAAGCGCAACCCATTATCGGCGCGCACAAGCCCGCGCTCAGTCCGGATGGCAAACGCCTCGCTTTCACGTATCGGGGAGACATCTGGATCGCCTCCTCCCAGGGCGGCAATGCCACGCCGTTAACCCAGAACATTGCGCAGGATGATTACCCCGTTTTTTCCCCGGACGGCAAATGGATCGCCTTTGCCAGCAAGCGCAATGGCAATTATGATATCTACGTCGTGCCAGCCGAAGGCGGCGCCACCCGCCAGCTTACGTGGCATTCCGGCACGGAAATCCCGGCTGGTTGGAGTCCGGACGGCAAATATCTTCTCTTCTCCGCCAAACGGGACACGCCCAATTTCGGCCTCTACGCGCTCGACGTAAAAACCTTGAGCAGCGAAAAACTGTGCGAAGATTACGCGCCCATGAGCTACCCTTCCTACTCACCGGATGGCAAGCTCGTGCTTTACAGCCGTTATGGGTTTGTCTGGACGCGACCACGCTACATCGGTTCCGCCGCCGCTCAGCTTTGGGTGCTCAATCCCGCCGATGGTAGCCGCCATGCCGTCACCACCAACGACCATCAGCATCTCTGGCCGCAATTCCTGCCCGATGGCAAACGCATCCTCACCGTCACGGTCGGCGAAGCCACTCCCTCCAGCACCAGATTAGGGGATGTCCCGGTGCAATTCACGGACAATGCCCAGCGCACCCCGAACCTGTGGATTTATAATCTGCAAGGCGAAGGCAAACCGCTCACTCAATTTATCGGTGGCGGAGTTCGCTTTCCCACCGTCGCCTCCAGGAGTGGTGAAGTGGCTTTTGAATACGGAGTCGATTTGTGGTTGATCAAAGCCAATTCCAAAAAGGCCGAGAAACTCAAACTGTTCGCCGCTACCGACGATAAAGAAAGCGATCATCACCGCGAAACCTTGAACTCCGGCGCGACGGAACTGGAAGTCTCGCCGGATGGCAAAACGTTGGCCTTCGGCTTGCGCGGGGACATCTGGACGGTCCTTGTCGATAAACCCAAAGGCGTCGGCCAGCGCAATGCCGAACTGGCCCGGCGGTTGACCGATTGGGCCGGTGACGACTCGGACTTTTTCTGGTCCAAAGACGGCAAGAAAATCTATTTCTCCTCGGACCGTGAATTCAGCACCGGCATTTACGAACTGGATCTCTCCTCGCTTGCTGTCAAAACCATCTGGCATCGCAATGATGATGTTTCCCGTCTGCTGCCTTCGCCCGATGGCAAGCAACTGGCCTTTTGGGTCTCAGGCGCAGAAGGCGGCCTTTTCGTGCTGAAACTGGAAACCGGCGAAGCGAAGCGGCTGGTTCCCTTGCCCGGCCCGCAATGGCACAATGCCGGCGGAGGCGATATCAGTTGGTCTCCGGACAATCGTTGGCTGGCCTATACCCGCACGAGTGAAGACCGTGCGTGGAATATCTGGATCACTCCCGTGGAAGGCGGCGAACCGGTCAATGTCACCCGGCTTAACGCCTATCACAGCCAGCCCGTCTGGTCACCGGATGGTCTCTATCTGTTCTTCCAAAGTGACCGCGCGGGTGAAGCGCTCTACGCCATTCCGCTGACCAAGGAAACCGCCCGCATTCAGGACATCGATCTCAAATTTGAAAAACCCAAAGACCCGCTCTCGATCAAGATCGATTTTGAGGACATCACCCGGCGCATCCGCAAAGTCGTCAATCAATATCCCACTTCCGGTCTGGAAGTTACTTCTGCCGGGCGGATTCTTTTCATCTCGCGCGGTGACATTTACTCCGTCTCCTACGATGGGCGCGATTCCAAGAAGTTAACCAGTGGCACGGCCAACTCCATGTTGCGCGTCCTGCCCGATGGCAAACGGGCCTTCTTTTCGCGCAATGGTGAACTCTGGTCCATCAAATTGGACGGTAATAATAACGAGGAGAAAATCAGTTTCACCGCCGAATGGGAACAGGACGTGCGCGCTGGCCGGCAAGCCGCCTTTACTCAATTCTGGCGTTCCTATCGCCGTGGCTTCTACGATGCCAATTTCCACGGTCGCGATTGGAGCGCCATCCGCCGCCGGTATGAACCGTTGCTCAATGCCGTGGGCACGCAGGATGAATTTGCCACCCTGCTGAACATGATGGTGGGCGAACTGGAAGCCTCCCACTCGGAAGTCAGCCCGCCCGCCAGCGAGAACCACAGCCCGGTCACGCCCTGCCTCGGGTTTACCTTTGATTACGCCTATCACGGGCCCGGCATCAAAGTGCAGACCGTTCCCATTGGCGCTCCCGGGTCTTACGTCAAAACGGAACTGAAGCCGGGCGAATACGTGCTCGCCATCAATGGCCGTGACGTGATTCTGGGCGAAGCTCTTTACCAATGGATCAACGATAAGCAGGACCGCGAATTTGAATTTCTCGTAAACAGCAAACCCACACCCGAAGGCGCGCGCACCGTGAAGTACAAAGTGCTGACTCAGCGCGAATGGGATGAATTGACGACGCAAAACCGCATCGACCGCTTGCGCAAGTACGTCGAGTCCAAAAGCGGCGGCAAAGTCGGTTATCTGAATGTTGCCGGCATGGGTCAAAACGACCAGTTGCAATTTGAACGGGAAGCGTACGAATACATTCTCGGCAAAGAAGCCATGGTGATCGACGTCCGCTTTAATCGCGGCGGCAATATTTCCGATACCCTGATTGATTGGCTGGACCGAAAACCGCACGGTTATTATCGCGATCGTGACGGCAACCCCGTCTCTTCACCTTACCGGGCCTGGAACAAGCCCATCATCGTGCTCATGAACGAGCACAGCTATTCCAACGCGGAAATGTTCCCCTACGCCGTGCGTCAACGCGGCCTCGGAAAACTGGTTGGCATGCCTACCCCCGGCTACGTGATTTGGACCACGGAAATGCGTCTTGTTGATGGCACTGGCGCCCGCATGCCCCAAAGCGGCGTTTACCGTATCGATGGTTCACCACAGGAAAACATCGGTGAACAACCCGACGTCAAAGTCCCCTTATCCCCCGAAGACTGGCTCTCCAATCGCGACCCTCAACTGGATAAAGCCATCGAACTCCTGCTCCATTAATCCAAAATCATTCCACCACGGATAGCGGAAACGAACTAAACAGGAGCAAACGGAGAGAACAGAGATTTTTACTCCGTTTTCTCGGTTTGCTCCTGTTAAATCCGGTGGCGCTGCTTTGAATCTCTCAGGTGGTTTTGCTTTTCCCCATCCGTGTCTGTCTGTGTCCACCCGTGGTCGAAAAAATTCTTCCCCTTTCGCGTATTCC
Organism: Verrucomicrobiota bacterium; assembly: GCA_048497895.1. Classification (GTDB taxonomy): domain Bacteria; phylum Verrucomicrobiota; class Verrucomicrobiia; order Limisphaerales; family JBEHZA01; genus JBEHZA01. The sequence goes on along the minus strand of JBEHZA010000017.1, from coordinate 19,719 downwards.
GCGTATTTCGCGGTTAACTCCCTGTTCGGATTTCTCTCCCTCTCACCCGCAAGCCGGTCTTTTCCACCGCCGTTGCAAATGAAATAACGCCCGCCTTGGAAGTCGGCCCTTCGTAAGGATCATTCGAGATCAGCAAATTCCCGTCGATATCGAGGTAATCCGTCAACGCCGCCAGTTGTGCTGCCGCGCTGATGAGAATGCTCGACTCAATCATGCACCCGATCATCGTCTTCAAACCCGCCCGTCGCGCCGCCTGCAACGTTTCATACGCCCCGCTGATTCCACCTGTCTTCACCAGCTTCACGTTTACCGCGTGATAACATTCGGCGCAGTGCGGAATATCCTGCACCGAGCGGCACGATTCATCCGCCATGATGGGCAGCGGTGTTCGCTCTTTGAGCCAAAGAATGTCCTTCGCGTTCGCCGTGGCGGGCATCGGTTGCTCGATGAACTCAATGTGTTTGTCCTGCGCCAGCCATTCGATATTTTTCAGCGCCTCCTCTTTGGTCTTCCAAGCCTCATTGCCATCTACCCGCACGGTCTTTGTCGGAGCTACCGAGCGTAACGCCGCTAAATTCTGCCGGTCATCCGGACTGCCCACTTTCAATTTTAAAATCGGGTATGCCGCCGCTTCCACCACCTTCTGGCGAATGACCTCCGGACTCGCGATCCCAATGCTGAAGGACGTCACATGCCGGTTCTCCGCAAAGCCCAGCCCGAGCCAATCATAAACCGCCTGACCCGCCTTGCGCGCGGCTCCATCCAGCAAGGCCATGTTCAATGCCCCTTTCGCGGCGTAATTGCCGGGACCAACTGTCTCCAGATGCGCCATACTTCCTGCGACATCGTCAAACGAAAGCCGGGCCGCCTCCACCTGTTGCAGAAAGGCCAGCCCGGTATCGACATTTTCTGTGTAACGACTCGAGGGAGCCGATTCGCCCAATCCCACCACGCCTTCGGCATCGCGCAATTCTACGAAAACCACCTTGAAAATATTCGTCCCACCCCCGCCACCCGGTCCCAATCCGCTCGCAATGGCCCAGCGATGCGTCAGTTGCAGATCAAACCGCCACGATTTCAAGTGCATGCCGCCACCATTCTCAAAAAACCGCCCGCTGGCAAGACGACAAAGCAATTACCTCCCGCTGTTTTCCATATCGCCTCCAAATGAAGAAAATAATTTCACTTTTACCGATCTAAAACTCCGCCCCGTTCGTTTAACCCAATGAAACGCTCCTGCGCCATCCGCTCACGGAGACGTCCGCAAAGTGTGCAGCGAAAAATGATCATGAAAACGAACCCATCAATCGCGTTGACCTCGATGTTCTTTCTGCTGACTCTGGTGCCGCTGGCCAGCCCGGCCGCTGACAATCCGGATTCGCGTGATTTCAAACCGACTCGTGACGAAATGCGGGAAAAGACCGATCACCGCCGCCCGGAGACCCTGCCGGTCGACCCCTCACCGCCGGATCGATCTGAGAATCAACGCCCTGCGCGCCGTACTCTTCGGGAAGATGCCCCGCCGCCCGGTCCGCGTGCCGATCGGATGCCTGCTCCTGATCCCCGCCCTGATGCTGACGTTCGCGAACCCCGCCGTTCACGTAATGACGGCTTCGTTGACGGTCACGACCGCCGTGATTTTACTGCTCGTCGTTTTTCTCCATTGGATCGTGATGAAGAGTTTCGCCCTGCGCGCCCGGAGCAGCGCGACTTTGATCGTTCCCAATCGCCGCGCTTCGCCCGCCGTTTTGAGCGCGCTTTTGAACCATCTCTTCCGCCCCGCTTTGGTGAACGCTTCCGTTCGGAATCGCGTGGAGAACGTTTTGATCTGCCTTTGCCGGAATCCCGCGAGCGCGGCCCCCGCTTATATGCGTTCCGCGACGAACGTCCCTTGCCGCCCCGGTTTCGCGAACGCTTTGAAAGTCGGCGTGAATTCGTTCCTCCAGATCGTGAACCCGCCCGTCAGATGAATCCATCTGATCGCCGTCGTCCCCGCTTAACCGAACCGGAATTCGAGCGTTCTGAAGGACGCGGCCGTTTTGAAAACAATCGTTCACCACGCAACGATGGGCCTTCGTCCGAATCCCCGCGTCGTTCGCCGCGTCCGGTGCCCGAAGAAAACTGAACTTGCAGCCGTATCATGATTTACCCGCGAACAGTTTCATGGCAGACTCTCCTGGCAGCCCAAACAGGTAACTCAACCAGCCGTTGAATCTCCGGGAACGCGCATGTCTAATTCACTCCTTTCCTCGCTCTTTACGCTGACCGATGAGCAGGCAATGTGGCGGGTGCAGACTCAGGATGATTCCGCCGCCTTCGCGCAATTGATGAAGCGCTGGGAAGGGCCGATCCGGAATCTGTGCATTCGCATGACCGGCAATATTCACGGCGGCGAAGACCTGGCCCAGGAAACGTTCGCGCGGTTGTATGTGCGCCGTCACCAATATCAGCCCTCCGGAAAGTTCTCGACCTACCTTTGGCGCATCGCGTTAAACCTGTGCTATGACGAATTGCGTCGTCTCAACCGCCGGAGTGAATGTTCTTTGGATGATGATCAGCGTGCGGACACCGTATCAAATCTGCGCGCCTTTGAGCCCGGTCCCGATGTTCAACTGGAACAAACCGAACGCACCGGGATGGTGCGTGACGCTTTGCTCCAGCTCTCCGAAAATCACCGCACCGTTTTAGTCCTGCGACATTACGAAAATCTGAAGTTCCGGGAAATTGCCGACGTCCTCGAGATTCCGGAAGGCACGGTGAAATCGCGCATGGCGGAAGCGATCACTCAGCTCAGCCGCCAATTAAAATCTTTGGCCGTGAATAATCCCGGCCCTGTCTCTGATTCCCAACCCAGGTCTGTTGAAAAGGTAATGCTATGAACCATCCCACTCGCGAAGAATGGATGTCCTACCTCTACGAGGAGTTGCCATCCGAAACGCACCAGAATCTGAACGCGCATTTGCTTTGTTGCACGGCGTGCCGCACGGAATTGAATGCCTGGCGTGAGACCATGGGCAAACTGGACACCTTTACCGTTCCTTTAAAACGCCCATCACCTCCAGCCTTTGCGCATTACTTGAAATGGGGTCTCGCCGCCATGCTGCTGCTGGGTTTGGGCTTTGCTCTGGCCCGTGTCACCGCCCCGGCGGTCAGCGCCAATGCGGTGCGCGCCGAACTGCGGCAGGAATTGCGCGCTGAGATTGAACAAACCGCGCTGGCCGTTGGTAAAAGCCAGCAGACCTTGAACGAATTTATCAAGGCTTACCAAAGCGGGCGGATGGAAGATCGCACCAATATTGTTGCCATTCTCCGACAGATGGAGTTGCAGCGCGTTTCCGACTATGCCGATTTGCGCAAAGACCTCGAAACCGTCGCTGTGACTGCTGAGAACAAACTCAATTTTACCGAACAACAGATCGGCCAATTGGCCGGTTACACCCAACCCACCGACACTTCCAAACGCCGCCAATAATTAAGACTTACACTTTATGAAATCCACCTTGCTCACCCCGCTCGTTACTCTCACGCTCGCTCTGGCCGTAATAGCTCCTCTCCAGGGACAAGACGGACCCGGAAATCAAAACGGACCGGTTCAACTGAAACGAATACAGCCCGATGGACCCGACCGTGGTGATAATGGCGATCCTGGCACTCGCAAGCCTCGCCGTGTGCCGTCTGGTTCACCGGGAGAGAGCGAGCCATCCGGACTTGTCCATGTCGAACCACGTCCCGAACCGTATCTTAATCGCGTTCCGATGGACTTGGATCAGGTTTTCCTTCGGGCCACAGGCCATTCTGAATCGCGCAACCTCGTAGTTGGTTCCTCAAAATTAGACCCTGCCGTTATCGGCAACTTCGATGAAGACCTGACCATCATGTCCCGGATTTTGGATCAAGTAGTGGAACGCACCTCCGCCCATGCTAACAACCGTGCGTTGGGCATCGCTTTGGTTAATCCGCTGGGTGGTAATTCGCAGAATCTTTATTTGGAAGGCTACGGCGTGCTGTTTCAGCTCAACGTTGGTTTTTCTCTTCTGCCTCCCGCCTCGCCGGATGAAAAGAAGCCGAATCAACCGGTGGATTCTCCCTGGGAACAGGCCCGCCGCGATATTTACGGCAACCGTGATGCCAGCCGGGAATGGAGCTCACCCGCGCCCGAATACGATTCGGATAAGGTCGCGCGTCTGAAGCAGGAATTGCTGGAAGCGCTGAAGCAGGCGGCCAATATCCGCAATCTCAAAAGCGACGACGTCGTGGCGATTGCCGTCACTGGCTCGGCCAGTCAACGGATGATGTTCCGCAGCCTGCGCGTCAATCCCGCCCGGGTGAATCCCTCCGCGGATAACGGTCCCCAACGTAACGAACCTCAAGAGCCGGGCCAACCGGCGGACGTTTCTTATCGCACTTCAACGCGCTCCACGCGTCCGGGCACGATGACCTTGCGGGTTAAAAAATCGGATGCTGACAGTTTGGCCAAGGGAAAGATTACTTTTGAAGAGTTTAAGAATCGGGTGGTCGTGAACGTTTACTGAAGGACCGCCTTGAGGATTTTTGAACCACGGCCACCGTTATTATTTAACGGTGGTCAAGGCCGGCTTCGGATTGAGTTCCAATTGAAACTCCTTGTAACGCACTTCAAAGGCCCCGCCGGAATGCAATTGAAACGCCACCACGCCATCCCGCGCGATCATCGGGTCGTCCAGATCCACGCACACATGCCCATTGATCGCCGTGTGGACTTTGCTGCCGATGGCGAGCACTTCGTAAGTGTTCCAATCCTCCTTGTTTAACCACTGTTCCCCGGATTCTTTGACCAGCAATCCGCGCCCGCCTTCTTCATACAGTTTGCCCCACCAGCCCACGCCAATGTCCGCTTGCGGCCCGCGCATTTCACCGTCCGGCAACGGCACGCTGCGGAATTGAATCCCGCTGTTGCCCGCGTTCGGCACCAGCTTCACTTTCACGATCAACCGGAAATCACTCAGCAATAATGGCGCGCGCGCAAATTCGTTTTTCTTCAACCCCGGGCTGGTGCCAACCAATTCCCCATTCTCCACCCGCCAATGTTCCAGCGGCCCTTCCCAGCCGGTCAGATCACGTTTGTTGAAAAAGTTATCCAGGTTATCCACCGTTGCGAACATGGGCACTTGTTTGGGGCTGCGCAGATAGGCGACCAGATCACGGATTTCTTCATTGGTAAACGCCTGCAATAGTCCTTCCGGCATCATCGAAATTTCACTTTGCTTGAGGGAGGCAATTTCGTTGCGCGGCAACAGCAGCGTTTCATTCGGTGTCACCACGGTAATCGCCCGGTCATCCTGTTGTTTGATGATGCCGACAATGCTGCGGTCATCTTTCATTTCAATCATGGTCGCCCGGTAATCGTTTGGAATTTCCGCATTCGGATCGATGACGTTGTGCAGGAGATAATCAATGTCTGCGCGATTGGACCCCGTAATGTCCGGCCCCACTTTCCCGCCGGCTCCAAACAACGTATGACATTGCCCGCACGAACGCGCGAACACCGCCCGCCCGCGTGAGGGATCATCCGCCCGGTTCGATTTCGCCACGACCATCTCCTTATATTTTTGCGCCTCCTTTACTTTGTCCGCCGAACTGACGCGCGCCACTCCCCAGACTTTCGCCACCTGTTCATCAATATCCTTCTGATGCAGGTTGCTCAGTTGCCGCACGATGTCCGCCGTCAGGTCCTTGGAGGAAATGCCACCGCTGTTAATCGCTGTGAGCAAAGGCCGCGCAAAGGAGGCACGGGCCACGAGAGTATTCAACGCATCCTTTTTCTCCACGACCGAAAGCGATTTATAAATATCCAGAATTGCCGCCGCCGTTTTCGCATCTTCGTAGGCTGCCAGTCCGCGCAACGCGGCTGAACGCAAATTGGCATCCTTGAGCAGTTGTTGCAGCAAACCCGCCAGCAACGGATCTTTCACTCCCAGCAAAGAATCGAGCGCGTTTTTACGTGCGTCCAGAGGTGCCGCTGCATCCATCAATTGCTTCCGCAATTCTGCCAGCGCATTGGCACTGCCGAACGTGAGCGACAACGAGCGAACCAATTCACGGATGGCCGGATTGGAGCTTTGGTTGAGTTTGGTTTCCAGTGTTTCCCAGCCAGCCGGCATTTTGACGCCACGCTGGCCCTTGAGTCCTTCACTCAAACCTTTGAGCACATCCAATTGCAATTGCGGATCGTCCGCTTGTTGCAACACCTGCACCAGCGCCGATAATGAATCTTCGCTCTGCCCGTAACTCACGGAACGCAGACCCACGAGGCAAAGGATGAGCAGGAGCAGCCTGATTTTTTTCATGGAGGTGCGCTGTGGTTTTGAGAATTAAATCGATTGTTGGGAGGTTACCCGAATGTCCGGGTTATTGTCCGGCTTGCGCCACTTTATTTCCTGCGGCCATGCGGCGGGTGATGTACTCACGTAATACCGGAATTTTGGATTTGCTCAAAAGCAGCACGGCTTTTGTCGTATCCTGTCCCACGACTGGTTCAGCCGCGTACCAATACATCAAAGGAAGATTGTGATCATCCACATCTTCCCCGTGAGCCACGAGCGCTTGCAGGACATTCATGCGCTTGTCCAGCGGCGTGCGCTGCATGGCGGCTGCGAGGTAGAGCCGTACCACGGGCGAAGGGTCTTCCTTGGCCAGCCGCGCAAATTCTTCCAGCGCCGCCGCCGATGGATTTTTGTCTTCGCAGAGGAATTGAATCGCCCAGGCGCGCACATATTCATTCGGGTTTTTCAGTTGTTCGAGGGCGGTATTTACCGTGGATGAATTGGGCCACACCAAACCTTTAGTAACTTGCAAGGCCCACAGCGCGCGCAGTTGATGAGCCGGATTCGTATCTTCGGCCAGAATCTTGCGTAACGCATTATGAATGGCAGTCCGGTTGGCTGGAATTATCCCGTGATCCAATGGTCCTGACGCTTCCACTTCGTCCTGATCGACGTAGGTGATCTTCACACTTTTCCCATCCGCGCTCTTCCCGCCATCGACCATTATATACCGGGTCCTTTCCTGCAAAATCCGCCGTGCATGGCGCACGTACCATTCGTTCTTGTTGAGCAACAGTTTCACCAGTTCTTCATCGCTCAGTTTTTGCAAATCCACTTTGGTCATCTTCGTGTCGCCATAAACAATCTTGAAGATGCGCCCATTCGTGCGGTCATGGATTTCAGGATTGTTGTTGTGACATTGATTTTTGTCATACCAATCAATCATGAAAACGGAGCCATCCTGATCATATTGCAGATTGATAATCTGGGACCACGAGTCGTTGAAATTAATGAAGTCCGCGCCGTGATGCCCGACCAAGCCCGACCCTTTGGCTTCCGGCATATCCATGTTAATGCGCGCGCCGTGAATGTTGTTCATGAAGAACTGTCCGCGATATTTCTCCGGCCAACTGCCACCCAGGTAAACCATCATGCCCGCATGTGCATGCCCGCCACCAGCGGAATCGGACCGGCCATTGCCACTGTGCGGCGTTGCGCCGACATAATGGAAATGGTCCGCAATGGTCTTGATGTCATTGTAAATGTACGGCGTGAGCGGCTGCTGCAACTTCCCTTGCGTGAAATCCTGCGTCGCATAAGAGGGCAGAATGCGTGCTTCTTCTTCGAGACTCGGCGCGTAATGTTGCCCGGCCTGACGGTGATAACGTCCGCCTTGAATCATGTGGAACAGATGCGGGATCACGCAGGCTTCAATAATGCACTGGCCGTGTTCGTCAAAGTCCACGCCCCACGGATTGCTCGTGCCTTCCGCGAAAACTTCGAACTTATGTTTCGTAGGATGATAACGCCAGACCCCGGCGTTGATGAATTGGCGCTGGCTGCCCGGTGCTCCCGGCTTGCCCACATGCGAATGCGTGAACACACCATGACAACCATAGAGCCAGCCATCCGGCCCCCACGTAAACGTGTTTAAAGTTTCGTGCGTGTCCTGATAGGCCCAGCCATCCAGCAGAATCTTCGGTTCTCCGGCGGGCTTGGGTTCATCGCCATCCTTCATGGGGATATACATCAGGTAAGGCGCGGCCCCTACCCAGACGCCGCCGAAGCCGACTTCCAAACCACTGACCAGATTCAGTCCCTCCATGAACACCGTGCGCTTGTCGAAGGTGCCATCTCCGTTCGTATCTTCAAAGACGAGGATGCGGTCCTTGCCTTGTCCTTCCGGTGCGCGACGTGGATACGTATAACCTTCCGCCACCCAAATGCGCCCGCGGTCATCAATGCAAAAGGCGATCGGTTGTTTCACATCCGGTTCCCCGGCGAACAGCTTTGCTTTGAAGCCCGGCGGCAAAGTCATATCCTTGGCCGCGTCTTCCGGTGACAGTCCGGCAAATTTAATGACATCTGCCGGCGGCAGATTTTTCGCGGCCGGTGGGGTGGACGAATTTCGCGCTGAACGAACGGCTTCGGTAAACGCCGGTTTTTCCGGATACAATTTGAAATCATCGAAATTGATGTGCGCCCAATGGCCTTCCTGTTGATCGACGACGCGCACGAAAATCTCTTTGCCTATCTGTGCCTGCAAATCCACGGCAACGGGCGTCATGGTTTCCGTGGCATTATTGGCGGCTTTGAACTTCTCGTAGTCGAATCCGGTCGTCTTGAAGAAAACCTCCTGAGTATCGGCCCGCACTAATTCCACCCGCGTATTTTCATACGGCGCCGCGCCCACGAGAAAACCGGCCCACGGCTGAGTCACCTTAAACGGAGCCGAAGTCAGCGTCCCTTTGGCGGCGTCCTGATGCACCTCATACGTGCCGATCCAATATTTGCCCGCATGATTGCTCTTCATGTCGCTGCGGCGTTTGGCCACGACATCTCCGAGAATGGGTTGCTTGTCGAACGCGTTTCCGGTTGCCGTCCAGTCCTTCAACGTGCCGTCTTCAAAATCGAGATTCAGCGGTTTGCCATCCTTGCCCACGGGCAACACGCCACCCGGAGCAATCGGCGGATTCGGTGGTACCGCCGCCGCTGCGCCGCCGGATTTATCTTCCGTGCGCGCGACGATTTGTGAGGTAGCTAACGGTTTGTCCGTGACAGTGAATTGAGCTTTCGGTTGAGCTTTTTCCCACTCCTCCTGGCTCACCAGTTTCGTTTCGTGCAGAAAGACAAACGTCCCTTTTTTGTTGCCGACAACGATATCCGGCAGTTTGGCATTGTTAATCTTGCCCGCCACCACTTGCGTGCCGATGCCCGAATTGTCATCGATCAGGTGAGGCACAAAATCGACGCTCTTATCCGCGTGCCGCACAAGCTTCAGCCAATAGAGCACTGCCGGAGCATCCGGTTCGGCATCGCCATGCGAGCCATGCGCCCAGAAGCGTTTGCCGGTGACGATGTCTTTGATGCCGTCGCCATCCATGTCCACGAGGTCCACCGCGTGCAATTGCGAGAACTTCACTCCGTATTTATTTTCGTTCGGCTCTTTGTTGAGAATGATGTGCTGCTTGAATTGAATCTCTCCGTTCGCATCGCGGTCTTTGAGTTGCTCATACCAGGCGAGACCATAACCATGCGCCGCGAGCGCGGTGATGACGTCCGGCAAACCGTCGCCATTCACGTCGTAAACGTACATCTGTGAACCGCCGACATTGAAGGGGAATTTGTTGAATTTCCAAACCGGATCACCCGCCAGGGAAGCGGGTTGTTCCCACCAGCCATTTTGTTCGAGAATATCGGTGCGACCGTCGCCATTGACATCGCCAAAGCCCAGGCCGTGCGTGAAACGTTGATAACCGCCCTTGGGGGAAATGGGATGAAATGTCCATTTGTTCGTCGGATTGCTCCAATCTGGCGATGCGTAGCCGATAAACCCGCCGGACATGCAAATGATTTCGGGTTTGCCGTCACCGGTTATATCTCCCCACGTGGGTGATTCATTATCGACCGTGTCGAACACGAGGTGCCGCGTCCAGGGGGTGTTGCTATTGATGCCGTCCTTGCCGGGATTCTCGTACCACGAAGCGTCTTTTCCGGGAAAACCGTAGATCAGGATGTCAGGCCAGCCGTCGTTATTGAAATCATAGACGTAGGCGAAGAAATTATCGGAGTAAGTATTGTTTTTGCCCAGCCCGCCTTCAAAGCCCGGAATGACCGTCTCTGTGCCGTCGTCTTTCTTGAGTTTGAAAGTTTGTTTGGCAGGATAAAACTCGTGGCGTTTTTGGAAGTCCGGCCCTTCGTACCAGTAGGGTCCGGAAATAATGTCCGGATGACCGTCACGGTTCAGGTCGCCAAACGTCGCCCCTTCGGACCAGAACTGATCCGAGAGTTGAATCTTCTTGAACGTGTGAAGTGTGTAATCTGCCGCCGTCAAGCCGGAGCCGGTCAACAGCCACAGCACGGCGAGGAAGGGAAATCTGGTCATAGTATATCTGTCTCAATTACGCCCCATCCGGTCAAGCGGGATGGCAAGCGATTTAGCCCGCCTGCAATCCAAACCCCGGCCCTCGACGCTTAAATTGAAAACGCGTCCGGAGCAGGCTTTTCATGATCCTGCGACTCTATTCCCCAGTGACCCGGAAATGCCATGAACAGTTGCGTATTTATCTTGAGGTTTTTTACCGCTAAAACCGGAGCGCGGCGTTTACGCCGCTTCACCGTTCAAAAATTCATTCGTATTCGTTTACCCATGACCGCTTGAACATTGAAGCGGCATGAATGCCGCGCTCCTTTGCGTGACACCATCTCGCGTGCCTCAAAAATCTGATAACTTACACCGGCGCTGAAATATTCCCCTTCTTCATTTCTTCCAGCAGATGATCGCAGCCGCGCCAGGCCAGCGCCAGAATCGTCAGTGTCGGGTTCTTATACGGATTACTCACGAAGGTGCCGCCATCGGCCACCATCACATTCGGACAATCCCAGAGTTGCCCGTAGGAATTCGTCACCCCATCTGCGGCTTTCGCGCTCATGCGGGTCACGCCCAATTCATGATTCACACTGCCTCCGGCTGTAATCGCCTTCGCGCCATCCTTTTCCGGCGGACGCGAGACTTTGCCCCCTGCCGCTTCGATTAAATCGGCGAACGTTTGCTGCATGTGCGCGGCCTGTTTCAATTCGTAGTCGGACCATTGGAAGTGGAAACGCAGCACCGGAATGCCCCAACGATCCTTCTTTTCCGGATCCAGTTCCAGCCAGCTCTTTTCATTCGGAATCATTTCCCCGCGCGCATGAATATCCACAAAGGAACCAAAGTAACGCCGCGCTTCGGCTTTCATCTTGGTGCCAAAAACATCACCTGCCAGCGCTAACGCCCCGCTGACGGTGCCCAGTCCTGGCATGGTTCGCCCACCGCTCCAGGCCATGTAATAGCCGCGCGGAAAACCGAGTTTGCCCTCCAGTTGTTCCTTCCAACGCGACCACGGCGAATAGGTGTGCATGGTGGAAACTCCGTCTTCATTGTGCATGGTGATATTTTCCAATGCCGGAATTTGCCCGCTCATGTTGCTGCCGGTGCTGTCCGTCAGCCAGCGGCCCAGATGGCCCGTGGAATTGCCCAGTCCTTGCGGGAATTTCGCCGAACGGCTGTTCAATAAAATACGCGCGCTTTCACACGCGCTCGCGCCAACGATCACAGCGCGCGCCAGAACGTGTTCTTCCTTGCCCGTATTCTTATCAATGAAATGGACGCCGTTCGCGCGGCCTTGGGCATCCAGCGTGATTTCGCGCGCCATCGCATCGGAAAGGACGTCCAGATTGCCGGTCTCCAGCGCGGGCGGAATCAGCACCGTGGGCGATTGGAAGTTCGCGCGAATGGCGCAACCGCGCCCGCACGGCGTCGCGTAAAAACAGGGTGAACGACCGTTGAGTTGCCGTGTCAGAATCGCCATGCGCGAAGCGACCACCGGAATGCCGAGCTTCTTGCCACCGCGCATCAATAAATGTTCATAAGCGCGTGGCTTCGGGGGTCTGAGGAAAAAGTCACTGTCCGGATTATTCTCCAGCCCTTCTTTGGAGCCGAAGATGCCCACTAACTGCTCCGTCTTATCGTAATACGGGGCGACTTCTTCGTAGCTGATCGGCCAATCGAACCCGAGGCCATCACGGGTCTTCGGTTTAAAATCATACGGCCCCATGCGGAGCGAGACGCGGCCCCAATGATTTGTCCGGCCACCCAGCATGCGCGCGCGCCACCACATGAAGTTTTGCGCCGTCTTCATCCGGTTATCCACCGCGCCTTCCATCCACGCCTGCTTGGCATTATTGCGGACGGTGTAGGGTTCACCGGGGACTACCCAGCCGCCAATCGTCGCATCGTAAAAGCCATTCGGCTTCTCGGGCGTGGAAGCGCCGCGCAAAGGTGCGTCGGCGTTGCTTTGGAACATTGGCGTTTCCGTGGTGGGATTATAATTGCGTCCCGCTTCCAGCATGAGCACTTTGGCCCCGGCTTGCGCGAGCGCATACGCGGCCATGCCACCGGCGGCGCCGCTGCCGATAATCACCACGTCATACCGTTCCGCGCGGGTTTTGGAAGTCGTCAGAAAAGCCATAATGCTGTTAAAATCAAATCCGTTGAAAATTATTGTTTAGACCACGCCGAGTTTTTCCAAAACTGCTTTCGGCGGGCCCGGGAAGAAACCGAGCGGAACGTTGCCGGTGTAGCCAATGGCCTTCCAACCCTGTTTGGTGGAATAGTAACCACCCGTCACCCGGTCACGAAACAGCTTGAAGAAATTGTACGCTTTTTTGCGCGCTTCAGTGCCGGGCTTCACGATGTCTTCCATAATCGCCGTCTGTTGTTCCGCCGTGCAAGCCGCGTAGCCTTTGCCGAAACGCTTTTGCGCTTCGCCTTCGGTCCAAACCAGACCTTCGCGAATGACTTTCAGATCGGCTTGCTGCGGTTCATACGGCGCGCTCACCCATTCATCAATAAAATCGGTCACCCCCACCTCACTCGCCGCCGGACCAAAATCATCGGCCGGAATCACGATGTCGGCCAGTGCGGTCACAGTGAGCTTTTCCGCCTCCGTCAGAAGGCGGGGCCACGGGATTTCCTTCTTCAGCAGATTCGGATCGCCACCAATCTTGTGCAATTCCTCCGCGCCGAAAGCGGTAATGTCTAACGAGGCCGCCAGAGCGGACGCGAGCAGGATGCGTTCAATGGCTTCCCGGCGTGTCAAACCGGCCGGTTTAAGAGAATTTGAAAGCGACATAGCAGGTGGAATCAGGTGCGTTCAGAAAAGATCCGACGCGCTACCGCCCAATGCCCGGCGGGTGATGCCCGGAGCAATTTCATTCAAGTGGACGGCGGATAACATGGCCTTCTAATCAAAGGCATGCGGGCGGACTTCGCAACGAAAAATCACCTTGCGATGTAACCATTTTCCGCTCGACTCCGCTTGCCCGTCCCTCGACATAGTAGCGGCGTGCGCATTTGCGTCATTTTCAACCCCACGGCCAAAGGCGAAAAGGCCAAACGGTTCAAGCGTCATATTGATGACATTGGCGCGGAATGCGCTTTGAAACTGACGTGGGCCGCAGGCACGGCACGCCTGCTGGCCGCGGAAGCCGTGCGTGACGGCTTCGATACCATCGTGGCCGCCGGCGGCGACGGCACGCTCAACGAAGTTCTCAACGGCATCGGCGATGAGCCGGAAGGCTTTGCTCGCGCGCGTCTGGCCATGCTGCCACTGGGCACCGTCAATGTCTTCGCGCGTGAATTTGGCATTCCCATCGGCTTGCGTGGCGCCTGGAAAGTAATCCGTGCCGGGCGTGAGCGCGCGATTGATTTGCCGCTGGTCGAATTCTCGGCTCCGCAAGGTCCGCAACGCCGTTACTTTGCCCAGCTCGCCGGCGCTGGCTTGGATGCGCGGGCGATTGAACTGATCGATTGGCAATTGAAAAAGAAAATTGGCCCGTTCGCCTACATCGTGGCTGCTCTGAAAGCCATGCGCGATCCGCAATTTCAAATCGAAGCTGCCTGGGAAGGTCAAACGGCGCGTGGCGAATTGATCCTGATTGGCAATGGCCGCTACTACGGCGGCAGCTTCCCGATTTTTCCACGCGCAGGTTTAAGTGACGGCTTGCTTGATGTCTGCGTCTTCCCTCGCGCCAGTTGGAAAATCATTGGGCAGATTGGCTGGTCGCTGCTGTGGCGCGATCCCGAACGCGCGGGTATTAAATATTTCCGCGCCGAAAAATTTACCCTTACCAGTTCCCCTTCTGCCCCCGTGGAACTGGAAGGCGACACCGTTGGCCACTTGCCCGCCACGTTCTCCGTCCAAAAGCAACGCCTGCGGATTATCGTGCCGTGATCAATTGACTAAAGTCTGTCAGCTTTTCACCGTCATCAGAGGAAACAATTCCACTACCGGTTGAGCGATATTCGCTCCCATCAGAGTCTCAATCACGGGTGTAATTTCTTTGTACGTAAGCGGGGCTTCCTGTTTTAACTGGTCGCGCCATTGTTTGATGATTTCGTGACGCCCACGCACTTCCGGTCGGCGCGGGTCCACTGGTGTTACCACGCGAAACTCACGCAGAAATTGATCCAACTCCTCATCCCCCACGTGCATAGCCGCTCCGCGCGAGATTTTGCGTCCAGCGCCGTGACAAGCACTGCACAGACATTTCGCATTTCCCGTTCCCAGCAGCAGGTAACTTGATGAGCCCATGGAACCCGGCACAATCACCGGTTCACCCCAATGTGCATAAGCGGTATCAGCCATCGTTTCCCAACTGCGCGCGGGTGTAGCCCCTTTGCGGTGCACAAAAGCGGAAGCGCCCCGTACATTTTCTTCCCACATCAAATTATGCGGTGCGTCATAAACTACTTTGGTATCCGTTTCACCCACCGCTGTTTCCAACGCGGCACGAACCATCAACGATAAAAAGAAGCGGTTGCCAAAGGCGAAGTTGGCCGAGTTTCGCATGGACGTGCGGAAGTCGTTAAACTCCGTCGCAAACCGGTCGCCTTCAGGCAATAGGAAGATGCCGTTTTGTGGATGCGTTACGCCCTTGGGATAAATGCGACGCATGGCATCGAGAATATAATTGCCCGTAACGTGACCTACTCCCAGCGAGCCGGAATGAATCATGATGACGATTTGATTCTCCTTTAATCCCCAGGCATGGGCGGCGGGGCCATGGATAATTTTGCGGACGTATTGAATCTCCGTGAAATGATTGCCTCCGCCCACGTTGCCGATAATACCGTCGTAACTCGTCCCCCCTGAGCATTCGAGATAATCCTTGAGCGCGAATACGGATTCCGTCGGGTAACTGCCGCGCCCGTGCATGCGT
Organism: Verrucomicrobiota bacterium; assembly: GCA_048497895.1. Taxonomy (GTDB): domain Bacteria; phylum Verrucomicrobiota; class Verrucomicrobiia; order Limisphaerales; family JBEHZA01; genus JBEHZA01. The sequence goes on along the minus strand of JBEHZA010000017.1, from coordinate 4,435 downwards.
CGCAGGTTGTCCTGTTCTGCCCGGGCATCGAAGTAGCGCCAGAGCCCTTTTCCGTTGGTTTCGTGGTGCGTATCAATCAGCCCGGGCAAGCCGAACCGTACGAGAGCCTCCCGTTGTGTGGAGGTCATCGGAATGTCCCGTCCGCCTTCAAAGAAAATATAACGTAAAGCATCTTCCACCGCATCGAGCCGTCCTCGTACTTCCTGATGGGTCAAGGAGGTGGCCATCAAACGCATGCCGCAATTGATGTCGTTGCCTATAGCTTGCGGTACACAAAAGCCTTCCGTTGCCAGCACCGTGCCGATCGGAATGCCTGCGCCTTTATGGAAATCCGGCGTGAGCACGATTTCCAGAACGCGTGGGTCCACTCCGGAATCAAAGAAATCCGGTGCTGCCTTTTTGAGATGATTGACCGTTGCTTGAACCTCCAACACATTCTCCAACTCATCGACTGCGTTTCGTTGCAGATCAATTTCGTCGTTCGCGAACACGGTCACGGGAACTTCCCATTTATTGGGAAGTTTAAGCGTGGCAGCATCAATGCGATGCAAGCGGTCGTCTTGCGTTGTTTTCTTCATACCGGGAATTCTCCCTCCTCTTCAGAGCTGCTAATAAAGCCTATAATTGGCGTTTCGTCAAATCACCGGTGATAGAATTTTTTTGAATGGCGACGTGGCTGTGGCAACGCCCAGCCGCAGCAGGTGATAAAGACAGAAGCGTTGGACAATGTCTAATGCACGAGTTGGGGAACATTGCTGCGGCTGGTCCCCGGAGGACACAGCCGCGATCCGCTAGTTCAATTGCCGAAGTCGGACCGCTTTCAGTTCCATGGCTTCGCTGCCGGGAATCTTGAGTGCGTGGACGATAAGTTTTGTTGGTCCTTTGGACAATTCCACCACACCAAGCTTTAACGGTGCCCAGACTTTCTCGTAAACTTCATCGCGCGGATCACGATCCGGACTGGGCAGCGGCTTGGGATTGTGGGCGTGAACGACAATGCCTTCCAACGTCTGGCCACCAATTTCCACTTGCATGCGCGCTCCGAGATCGGCGCGGGCGCACGTGTACATCAGCGTAATTTCATAGCGGCCGGCTTCCACCACTTCGATGGGCCACCATGGATAGGCGTTGGTGCTCGTCCAGTTATCGATCCAATCATTCGCCCAGCCTGCGTTGCCGTTGTAGCTGATGCCTTGTTTATTGGCTGGTTCCAGAAACGCTTCGTGCCCCTGCACCGTGACTTCGTGCCAACCTGCATAACCGATTTTCGTCGGGATCGGCTCGAACCCGCCCTTGGTCACATCCTGATACCACGCGTCATAGGCGGCGCTTAATTTTTTCGTGACGTCGGGCAATTGCTCCGCCAGATCGTGTTCCTGTTTGGGATCAGCGCCCATATCGTACAACTCCCATTTCTTGCCGAGGTTCGCGGCGCGATATTGTTGCGAGCGGACTGAGCCGGGAGCTGGCTTCACGTCGTTCGCGCGAAATTGGTGGCTGAAGATCAGGCGTTCCGGCCAGTTATTGGTTTGCCCGCGCAGCAGGGGCGCGAGGCTGACGCCATCCAGCGGTTTTGTTTTCGGCGTCGGCAGACCGCACAGGTCAACGAGCGTGGGGAGAAGATCAATATGGGATGCGATTTGTGGGACGGTCGAGCCGGGTTGAATATGGCCGGGCCAGCGAATGAAGAACGGCACGCGCACGCCGCCTTCGTGAACGCTGCCTTTGCGTCCTTTCATCTCGCCGTTATAACGTTCCGTGTTCGGGCCGTTGTCGGACATGAAAATGACAATCGTGTTCTCCGCCAGCTTTAAATCCTCAAGCTTCTTCAGCAGGCGGGCGATATTGTCGTCAATCTCCTCGCACATGCCGTAAACACACGCGAGTTTGTTATCCAGTCCGCGTGCTTTGTATTTATCGAAATATTTATCAGCCACTTGAAACGGCGAATGCGGCATGTTGAACGGCACATAGCAGAAGAAGGGATGATCCTTGTTCGTTTCCATGAACTGCATCGCGGCATCGGCCAGCACATCCGCCATGTAGCCAGTGGTGTTGATCATTTTGCCGTTATGCTCCAGTTGCGTATTGAAATAATTATTCCAATGCCCGGCGCAGAAACCGAGGAATTCATCGAAACCCTGGCCGTTGGGATTTTCCGGATAATGTGCGCCGTTATGCCATTTCCCAAAGCAGCCGGTGGCGTAGCCTGCCTGTTTCAGAACTTCCGCGAGCGTGACTTCATCACTGCGCATGGTTTCGTAACCGCGTGTGACTCCATGCACGCCGGTGCGCAAATGATAACGTCCGGTCATGAGACTGGCCCGCGTGGGAGCGCACACGGGACTCACGTAGAAACGATCGAAGCGCGCGCCTTCCTTCGCAATGCGGTCCATCGTGGGAGTATCAATTTTCCCATTGCCGTGTGAAGTGACATCGCCCCAGCCCTGATCGTCGGTGAGAATAAGCAGGACATTAGGAGACACAGCCGCTTGGGCAACACTATGACTGCTGGCAGTCACGCACCAGGCTACGACAATTCCAAACAGAACTTTACGCCACGAACGCATGCTACGACTTTCTGCGATGGCTCAATCGCCTTTTTTCTGATTCCGGGCTTCTTCCGGAACGTCCCACGTGGGGCCTTCTTTTTGAACCTCCACGAATTTTTTCACAAGCATTTCCGACATCCTTTTTAAACGCTCCGGTTCGCTGGCCGCCAGATTGTTTCGCTCGGCCATGTCTTCGCGCAGGTTGTAGAGTTCAAACGTGGTCAATTTGGCCGTCTTGATCAGCTTCATGGAGGCCGGATTGACATTGTTGCCGAGCGGCTTTTCCGGTCCATCCCACAGCGCGACAATTTTCCAATCTCCATCGCGCATGGCCACCTTCGGTGAACCCGTGGCTCGATAATAATCCCAGAACAACGGCGTGGTGCGCGGAATCGGTTGACCGGAGAAAATCGACAGAAAGCTCGCACCATCCAACGGACGGTCTTTGGGCGCAGGCACGCCGGCAATTTCGCAGAACGTCGGCAGAATATCTGTATTACACACTGGCTCGCTCACGACTTGATCGGGTCTGGCGTGGCCCGGCCAGCGGATGATGCCCGGAATGCGAATGCCGCCTTCATAAATATGCAGTTTCATGCCGCGCAATGGCCCCGGCGAACCATACGAATGTCTTGCGTCGGGATAACGGCTCAAGGTTTCCGGCCCGTTATCAGACGTGAAGAAAACCAAGGTGTTCTTCGCGACGCCCAATTCATCAAGCGTTTTTAATAGGTGCCCGACTTCACGGTCCATGTTGCTGACGTTGGCGAAGTAAGCCGCCTCATCTTCATTGCGCGCTTGAGGATAAGTCGCCGCCAAATCGGGCGGCGAAGCGATGGGCTCATGCGGTTCATGAAAACAGACGTGCAGGAAGAATGGATGCGCTTTGTCTTTGCGCCCTTTCAACCACTCAATGCCCTCTTGCGCGACCAATTGGCACGAATACCCTTCCAGTGGTCCGACTTCCTTGCCGTTGCGGACAAAATTATTTGGATTGTGATGGGAGGGAATAGCGTTGTTCTGCGTGCTGAACCAGTAATCAAAACCCAAATCGCCGGGTTGCGGTTGCTCGGACGAATTAAACTTGCCGTTGCAATGCCATTTGCCTACGTGGCAAGTATCGTAGCCAGCCTTTTTCAATAACGACGCGACCGTGATTTCACTGCTGCGAATGTGCATGGGATGTCCCGGCGGAATCCAATCATACACCCCAACGCGATTGGGCGTGCGCCCGGTCAGCAATCCGGTGCGCGAAGGCGAACAAACCGGCGCCGAAGCATAACAATCCGTCAGCTTGATGCCTTCCGAAGCGAGCTTATCGAGATTCGGCGTGCGAATGGTTTTATTGCCATAACATGCGAGATCGCCGTAACCCAGGTCATCGCAGAGGATGATCAGGAAATTGGGTTTGGTGTCGGCGTGGGCTATCACTACGGACGACAAGATGACGCCCATGATGAGTAAAAGGCTGTGTGAAATACAATTTCGCAAGCGGTTCATAAAAGGTGCACGCGTTTTGGAAATTTGCTGGTGACGTTTAAATTCTCATATTCGGAAGAGTGGCGCAATGCTTTAGCATCGGGTGGCCTGCTCAGTCCGAAAGCGTATATCGACAAGGCCAGATTTTATGATAACCTGCCGCTGTTAAGAATCGAATCAACGCGATACCCAATGAGTGATACGAGACCAACGATTTCTGATCGGAGATTTGCGTTGTGGTTTCTACTGTTAAACCTTGGTTTTGGCCTGATGCTCTTGGGGCGGCCTTACTTTGGTTTCGGCTGCCTGGTTATCAATGCTTCCACTTGCTTTTTATTTATCTCTCGTAGTGAATGGACGCGTTCTCAAAAGAACATAAGCTCTTGGCCGATTTTCTTATTTCT
>JBEHZA010000016.1:0-23547 GCA_048497895.1 Verrucomicrobiota bacterium | reverse complement strand
CGGGAGCCGGCACCCGGCCACAACAGAAACCGTTCAGAATCGCTTGCACTACTTGCGCATGGACGGCAAGGAAACCTTTAAAAACGCGGTCAATGCCATGCTCACCGCCGCCACGGAAGCCCTGCGTCGTTGCGAGATCGATATTACCCAGATCAAGTGCATTATTCCGCATCAGGCCAATCTCCGCATCATCGGCGCGGTGGCGGAACGGCTGGGGGCCAAACCGGAGCAATTGTTCGTGAATCTGGAGCGCGTGGGCAATACTTCTGCGGCTTCCGTCGCACTGGCACTTGACGAAGCGGTGGAGACAGGGAAGATTCAACGCGGCGATTTGATTTTGATGGTCGTATTCGGTGCTGGCCTGACGTGGGGCGCAGCGGTGATCGAATGGTAAATCCGGTGGACGAATTGACGTTCCATCTAATTATGTTAAGTTACAGTCATCCTTTATGAGCACTAGTAAACTCGATACTTCCGGCGTTTTTCGTCCCGTAACTGTACAAACTTCTTCCACCAAGCTGAGCCTCCCCACCCAAGCCGTGTGCATTCGCAAGAATGGCATCGATTTTCTGAGTTCGACGCGCCTGGCATTGTGGACGGAAGTGACGGTGGATTTGCAGACGCCCGACGCGAAAAAATTGCGCGGTCGCGGTGTCGTCGTCGCCTGTGATGGCAACCGCCATTCCGGTTATTCCGTTTCTCTGATGTTCATGAACCTTTCCCGTCAGGCTCAGGAAAGTTTAAGTCTTTTGGCACATTCATAGCTGGAAATTTCCAGGCCGTATCTGCTAGTTTTTGCGGCATGGAACTCTTCAACAAAATCCTCAAGGCCGCCGTTGATGGTGGAGCCTCGGATATTCATATCAAAGTAGGTGGGCCGGTTGTCTTCCGCATCAGTCGGCGCTTGATTGAAATCGAAGCGCCCATTCCCACTTCTGAGTGGGTGGAAAACCTCGTTCAACACATCGTTCCCGCCCATGCCCGGCGGCAATTGGATCAGGAACACGGTTGCGATTTTTCCTATTATCATTCGGAAGTTGGCCGTTTCCGCGTCAATCTTTTCCGTCAACGTGGGCTTTACGCCATGGCCATGCGCCATGTGAAGAGTAAAGTGCCCAGCTTCGATGAACTGGGGTTGCAGCCCATTCTGAAACAGATCGCCGAATCACCGCGCGGCATCATTCTGCTCGCTGGCTCCACGGGTAGCGGGAAATCCACCACGCTCGCAGCGATGATCGAGCACGTGAACGACAACTTCCGCAAACACATCGTCACCCTCGAAGACCCGATCGAATTCAGCTACGACGACAATCAATCGGTCATCGAGCAGCGGGAAATCGGCTTGGATTGCGAATCCTTCCAGAAAGGCATGAAGCACGCCTTGCGTCAGGACCCGGATATTATTCTAGTCGGTGAAATGCGCGATGGCATCAGCTTTCAAACCGCCATGGGCGCAGCAGACACCGGCCATTTGGTCATGTCCACGCTGCATACCACCAACTCAGCGATGGCCGTGACGCGTATTCTCGATTTCTTCCAGGCGCATGAACGTGAACAGGTTCGCCGCCAGTTGGCCGGCACCTTGCAAGCGGTCATTTGCCAACGCATGGTCCCCACCGTGAATGGCAGCATGACGCCCGCCCAGGAAATCATGGTCAACTCGCCCACGGTGCGTAAGTTGATTGAAGAAAACCGGCTCGACAAATTGCCCGCCGCCATCGAAACCGGCGCGGAAGACGGCATGCAAAACTTCAATCAAGCGCTCTTGAAACTGGTGCAGGAAGGCAAAGTCACCAAAGAAGAAGCGCTCGCGAAGGCGACCAATGCGCAAGCTTTGGAAATGAATTTTCAAGGCATCTTCCTCAATACCGGCGGACGCATCCTCGGTTAATTTATCACTGGATAAATTTTCTCCTCATCGCCCTCGCTGTCCTTCAGCGAGGGTTTTTTCTTTACCGACGCTTATGGAGCCACATTCTCCAACGCCAGCCGTTTAATATCATCCTGCGTCAATGCCGCGTCGAAAATATAAACTTCATCAATCGTTCCCCGGAAAACCCGTCGCGAGTTATCACTAGCGAGATTACGCCCAAACCGCACTGGCAAAGCTTTGGTTGTCTGCACATCGGTTTGAATTTCGTGCACTTTCTTGCGCTCGGCGTGCTCCAGTTCGCCATCCACATAGAGCAACACATGCGTGCCGGTATCGGGCCGTTCCACGCCGTAAAGCACCACCGCGATGTGATGCCATTGCCCATCCCGCATATCATGCGTGCCCACCACCTGCCCGCCCAACACCCCCACGCGCAAGCGTCCCAATGGCCCGTCCTCTTTAATCGGATTAATTGAAATCTGCCATGCCAAACCCGGCTTATCCTGCGCGTGCGTGCCCCAGCTCACCAACGCAAAACCATTGATCGGTTTCCAGTCCTGCGGCACGCGCGCCCAAAACGCTACTGTGCGCGGCTGCCCGCCACCAATGCCGCCGAAATCCGTCGCCACATAATCCCCTTTGCCATCAAACTCCAACGCATTCCCAAACCGGCCGGGAACCCACTCCGGCCCGGGATGCCCCTCCAGCAGCGAGGTTAAGCGCGCCGGCACTTCCGCTCCCGGCAGGCCATGCCCGGTGTTGATCGCCGTATCCCCTTCTCCTTCATCAAAGGCCCAATGCACATAGCCTACCTGCTCGCTCGTGCGCGGCGGCAAGGCCGTCAGAAAACGCGTCGTATCTGCTTCGATCGGCGTCACTCCGGACGCGTTCAATAACACCCCCTGAGCCTGCCGTAATTCATGGAAATCCGAGTCCCCATTGGCTTTTGTTTTTACCAATCCCTTCAGCACCTGCACTTCCGTGCCTGACGCTCCCACGCTCACCCCAAAGCGCGTCCCCAAATCCACTACCCGGCCATCCGGACTTTCGATCGTGAATCCGCTCTTAGGATCGCCCACGTCTGCCACGATCTTGCCTAATTCCAAATGAATTCGATTCGCCGCCACCAACTCAAATACTGCTGGCCCTTCGACAATCACCGTCGTGTTCTTCGGAAAACGCAACTTGATAAAGCCGCGCCCGAATTCAATTCGCCCCCGGCTCAACACTTCCTGCACCACCAACACCCGCTGTCCTCTCGCCCAACGCACCCCCTCCAACGCCTCTACGGTTGCCACCTCGCCACCCGGCAGCAATCTCCCAAGCACCATGACCAGCAACAGAACCAGCGCTGCTGCCGGCACTCCAAAACCGGCTCGTGGAAACGCCAGCCATTGCCCCACGCGTCCGCAAAATTGCCGCCAGCGACACACCCACGTCAGCCGCACCCGGTCTTCGATACGCTGCACAAACTGACGATCCTCCGGTTCCATTGCCCGCACTTCCGCTTGCAACCGCGCCGCCAATTCCGCGCTGAACACCTCGCGCGATTCCTGCGTCATACTGTGGTGCCGCACCAGCCGGTCCACCACCAGCAACGCGGCCATTTCCTGACGCAACCCTGGGTCCGCCTTCGCCGCGGCCAATAAACGCCCGGCCCGTTTCTCATCGAGACTGCCGCCCAGCCACGCCGAGAGCAGTTGATGCTTTTCTGCTTCTGTTAACGGATTCATGGCGCCGCAATCCTTTGTTCAATGCACGACCGGAGTTGCAACCGGATTCGATGCAACTGCATGGTGATTGCCGAATGCCGTTTGCCGAACCGCGAACAAATCACTGCAATGTCCTCGTCATTCGCATAGCGCGCCTGCACCAATTGCCGGGAAGGCGTGTCCAATTGCGCCAGACATTCCGTCAACGCATTCGCCAGATCCGTCTCCTGACCGGACTCATGCACCTCCGCGATATGCTGATCCATCAGCATCTGCAACTCCTCTAAAGTATCCACTCCGCTGGGCCGTCTCTTCCGCAAATGATTGCGCAACATATTGCACGCAATCCCGCGCAACCACGGCCCCAACGGACGCGCCGCGTCAAAATCGTTCAACCGCCGGAAAGCCAATAGGAAAACCTCCTGGGACAAATCCTCCGCTTCATGCGGATCATCCAACCGCACCGCCAGATAGGCCCGCACCCCCGCCTGATGCCGCAGCACCAATTGCGAAAAAGCGCTCACGTCGCCCGCCTTGGCCGCCTCAATCCAGGCCGGTTCCATTTCTATACTGACCAGGTGCATATCAGGTATTTGTCGTGAAACCCCCATTCTGACACCAGCCAGCCCCCAAAGCGAGCCCATTAACGCTCGTTTCCCTGCCCGAAATACGCACCTTTTGCCCTTCTTCCGATTTTTAAAATGAGTTCCTTCCTGTCCTTGCCCTTATCCGTGTTAATTCGTGTTTATCAGTGGTTTAATCGGTTTTTTCTCGGATTTCATCGTTACGAACCGGAGTTCTTCCCATTTAGCCAACACCTTCAGTAAGGCGGCAACAATCGCCGGAACCCATGCCCCAACACCACCACTGCAAAAACCAGATTGCGCAACAAAAGCATCGGGATCGAAAGCTTCACTGCGTTCCCGGGCCGCTTGCTCTCCACAACTTCATTTAATACTCGTGCCAATTCTTTGATCCAAGTCACTGAACGCGGTCGTTCCATCATCGCATCAAGCCAAACTCGCGGAATCCCCGCTTGGCCCACCGAAGCACCGATAATCCCACCCAGGATGGCCGCCGTCGTATCCGTATCTCCTCCACAACGCACGATGGTCAACAACGCCGCGTGAATGTCCATCGGAAATTCAAACCAGACGCGCATCACCATGGGAATCGTGTGATAACTATACCCCGAAATTCCGCGCGACAATCCCATGCGGTCAGCGAAATCCTGCACTCGTTGACCTTGCAGAACACTCAATGCCGCGTTTTCCACCAGCGTCAATAATTCTCCACCTTCCGCTCCCAGTTCCAATCGCAACGTTTCACAAAATCGCTTTTGCCAACCCTCGGTAAAATCTCTCGTCCGTGCAAAATGCGCTGCCAACGCCACCGTCAAAGCAGCCGCTTCCGCTTTGAAATCCGTGTGCGTAATCCGTGTGGAAAGTTTTACCATGCGCCGCAAACACACCCGGTCTTCTCCAAACACCACTCCCAGGATTGCGCTTCGCATAGCCGGACCATTGCCGGCTGAATGCACCCCACTGCGTTCAGGAGAAAACCCCACCCACAATTTTAAAATCGCCTTGAGTGTGGCCAAGCCAATTCCAGCCGGAGCGCCCAGCAGCCAAAAACGGAAACGCCAGGCCAGGCTGTTCACAAATTTGCCCTCATCACCGCCAGAAACAATCAACGCCTGAGCCACCATGCAGGCGTGTTCCGTATCGTCGGAAATCATTCCCTGCCCGAACAGAAATCGCGGTCCAGCCAGATCGGGATAAATCCGGCTTTGACGTTGCCGACTTAAACCTTCACAGCAAAGCCCAAGGGCATCACCAATCATTCCACCTAACAAGCACCCTTCGATCGACTCCTGTTTAGTGCATGACATTACTATTTGGACAATTGGCCCCTCCTAAGATCACGACCACTTAATCGAAGCGGGAAAACCTGCAACAAAACCCAGTTGCTAAATGGCGTTGAAAAATCGAGCCGCCTAATCCGAATTCGGATACGACCCCAAAATCTTCACGTAACTGCACTGCTGGCCCAGCAATTCAATGGCCTTCGCTACCCGGCGGTCATTCATGTGCCCATCGCAATCGACGAAGAAGAAATATTCCCACGCCTTGCGTTTGCTGGGACGCGATTCAATTTTCGTCATGTTCAACTTGTAACGCCGGAACGGCGCCAGCGAACGATGCAACGCCCCCACTTCGTGCGCGATGCTAAACATGATGCTGGTGCGATCATGCCCGGTCGGCGGACTGCACTGCCGTCCCAGCACAAGGAAACGCGTCGCATTCGCCGAGTTGTCCTGAATGTCATATTCCAGGATTGGCAATTCGTATTTTTCTGCCGCCAGCACACCCGCAATCGCCGCGGAATCTTTTTCCTTCGTCGCCAGTTCCGCCGAGCGCGCGTTGGAAGAGGTCTCGATTAATTCCGCCAGCGGAAAATTCTTATGAATCCAGCCCCGGCACTGCGCGAGCGTTTGCGGGTGGACGTAAATTTTTTTGATCTTTTCCCGTTTAATGCGGCTGAGCAGGCAGTGTTGAATCGGCAGCACAATTTGCGCGACGATTTTCAGGTCACTGTCCACAAACATATCGAGCGTGTGCGTGACTACTCCCTCTGTGGAATTCTCTACCGGCACCACGCCGTAATCCGCGCGATTCTTGCTTACTTCATTGAACACATCCGCAATCGTCTTCTGCGCGGAATACAACAGGCTTGATCCGAAACGGCGGATAGCCGCCTGATGCGTAAAAGTCGCTTCCGGCCCCAGATAGGCGATGGTCATGCTCTTCTCCAGCGATAACGCGCTGGACATAATCTCACGATAAATCGCCCGCAACGATTCGTTCGTGATCGGACCGCTGTTCTGTTTGCAAACCCGTTGGAACACCTGCCGCTCGCGGTGCGGTGCGTAAATTTCCTCCCCCGCCTTGAGCTTGATTTCGCCAATACCGAGCACATGCTTGGTACGCTCGTTCAACAGTTTGACAATCTGTTCATCCAGCGCATCAATCGCTTTACGGTGTTCGGGAATGTTCATGTGGTCTTAGGCTGGCCCGGAATTATCGGGCGTTGACTCCGTGGAACCCGTCGCTGGCGCTGGGGTTTCGGCAACCGCCGGTGGTTCCGCTTCCGGAATAGCCAGCGCATCCGGCGGCGCAGTGGCCAATCCCGGGTCCACCGTTAACAAAGCTTCCGGCTTCGCCACCACAATTCGCCGCAACTCATCTGCCGCCGGCAATTGATCCAGACTCGGCAATCCAAAATACTCTAAAAATAAAGCCGTCGTGCCATACAGGGCGGGCCGGCCAATCACTTCGGCGCGTCCGGTTTGTTCCACCAGGCCGCGTTCAGCCAGAGTTTGCATCACCCCATCCACCGCTACACCGCGGATCTGCTCGATTTCCGCCCGCGTCAACGGCTGGCGATATGCCACAATGGCCAGCGTTTCCAGCGCTGGTTGCGAAAGCCGCGGTGGCCGCGTCTTTTCACCCACCAGCGTCTTAATCCACGGCGCATACTCCGGCTGGCTCACGAATTGCCACGCGCCGGCAATGCACGCCAGGCGGAATGTGCGCTGTCCCGCTTCGTGCTCGCGCGCCAATTCCTCCAGCGCGGCGATTAAATCCTCGTCCTTCGTTTTCTTGAATGCCTTGACTGCTTCCTCTTCGGATTGCGCCGCGGTGGCCGCGAGCAAATCGCGCAGTTCTTTTGAGCTGAGCGGTTTTTGCGAGGAGAAAAGAATGGCCTCGAGAATGAATTTCAGTTCCATGAAAAATTACGGGGTTGGCGTCTCCGTCGGTTCGACGGCTTCAGCGGCGGGTGCAAGCTCAGGACTCACCGGCGCGGCTTCATCTTCGGGCGATGCGACTACTGGAGTCGGCGCCCGGTTGATCTCGATTTCACTGAATGCTTCGGACTGCGTGAAAACCAGCTGCTTGAGCCGGATCAATTCCAGCATCGCCAGAAACGTCACCACCACTTCCGTGCGGCTCGTGGCATTCGAGAACAATTCGGAAAACTTTACGCTCGCACGTTCTTTGATCGTCGTCAGAATCATCTCAATCTTTTCACTCACCGACCACTTGTCTTCAAAAATATCCCGCAAATCCTCCCGCTTGTTAAAGCGCTTCAGGACGATGTTGACCGCATTGAGCAAATCGAAAATGGAAACCTCCGGCTTGGCCGCCGGGGTCTCATCGGAAAAAATAACTTTGGCCGGCAGGCGCGGGAAAACATTTTCCTGCATGACCTCGCGCATCTGCAATTGCGCGGCGACATCCTTGAATTTCTTGTATTCCACCAACTGCCGGATCAATTCCCAGCGCGGGTCTTCCTCGTCTTCCTCGCCTTCCACCACCACCTGCTGATCCACCGGCAATAGCTCGCGGCTTTTGATATACATGAGCGTGGAGGCCATCACCAGGAACTCCCCGGCGATCTCCAAATCCAGTTGCCGCATCAAGTCCACGTATTCAATCGAAGTTGCGGTCCGCAGACATCACCGGCTCAGGCTCGTTGAACAGTCCGAAAAAATCCGCGTAAGGTTGACCTCATAAATATCGACCTCCTCCTTCCGCACCAGGTACAGAAGCAGGTCGAGCGGGCCTTCAAAAACCTCAAATTGAACTTTGTAATCAGCCATGTTGCGTCCGCGGGAACCGGCCTCACGGATACGTGAACTCTAAGGGGAGTGATACCGCTTTGGCAACGCTAGAACGCACCAGATAGCGACCGTCTCCAGTCGCCGCAAGGTGATCCGATCAAATGGGGGTGAACATTGCCAACCCGCTCATGCCTGCGGACGTTTCTGCGACCGGGGACGGTCGCTGCCCGAGGGGATTCAAAGGGCACGGGAATGAGGAAATGAACTCCAGCGCTTCAACTCTGCAACCGTTCTGCCAGCCATCAATGCTTTGGCCGCAGCAAAATCGCTTTCTTATCCGTGCCTTCCACTTCCACGCTATGAGTTTCGATGCTCGGATCGTCTTTCAAGGCGTTGTGAATGATACGGCGGTCAAAAGCGCTCAGCGGTTCCAATTCCACAATATCGCCCCAACGCCGGACCTTTTCCGCGGCTTCTTTGGCTTTCTTCACCAGCGCCTCCCGCGCCTGCGCGCGATAGCCGCCCACATCCACCATCACTTTGGGAGCCGCTTCGTCCTGGCGGAACAGCAAGCGATTGGTCAGGTACTGCAACGCCCCGAGCGTCTGTCCCTGGCGGCCAATCAGCCGTCCGGCATCGTCGGCCTTGACGTCGAGTAAGACTCCATCTTCAAGCACGTGCTCTTCCACTACGGCTTCAAATCCGAGCTGCTTGAGCAACGTCTCCAACGTGACTTTCGGTTGTGCTGGCATAATCTAAAGGCGCTTTTTAACGCTAAATCCGGACTTTCTGCAAGCCTAGTTCTTGACCTTCTTAAGGGTTCCCGCCCCCTTCTTGTCCTCTTCCGGGAGGGCTTTGGTCAATTTGGTCTGCGTAATCGTCAGCAAATTCTGCACGGTCCAGTAGAGCGTCAAGCCCGCGGAGTAATTGTAGAGAATCAACAAAAACATCAGCGGCATGTACTTCATCATCTTCTGCTGCATGGGGTCCATGCCCGGCGCCGGCGGCGTCAAACTCGCCTGCCACAACATCGTCACGCCCATCAGCATTGGCATCGGGTTTACCGGGAAATCCCCGCCCAACAGCGGCAATGCACCGAAGAGCGTGCCCGCTCCGAAAATGTGCAATCCCGGCAGATTGAAAAGCGTGTCCGGCTTGGACAGGTCCGCAATCCAGAGGAACTCCGCGCCGCGCAATTCAATCGCGCTTTGCAACATGCGGAACAAACCGAAAAACACCGGCACCTGCACCACCATCGGCAAACAACCACCCATCGGGTTGACTTTGTTTTCCCGATAAAATTCCCACATCTTGGCCTGCTGCTTTTGCGGGTCATCTTTATATTTATCCTGCAATGCCTTCAATTGCGGTTGCAGTGTCGCCATGCGCTTGGCCGAACGCGTGCTTGCGGCCGTCAGAGGCCAGAAAATGACTTTGATCGTCACCGTGATCGTGATGATGGCCAGACCGTAAGGCAGTCCCAACCGGTGCAGACCATTCATCGAGAGCAACAGCATCTTGGAGAAGAAACTCCAGAAACCGAAACCCATGATCAGATCGAGATTGTTTTTGAACTGCTCACCCAGCTTCGCCAGCGTGTGATATTCTTTCGGGCCTGCATAAATCTCATATTGCTGTTCCCAGGCTTTCCCGGGCGCCAGCACCGTTTCCGGATAAAGCAAAGCCGTTTGGAATCCGTGCGGTTCGGCGAAGACTTTCGGGTCAATCCGCTTCTCTTCCACCGTCGGCAAGGGCAGATCCAGCCGGCGCACGAGCAACTGCGGCGCAGCTTGCTTCGGCACCACTGCAATCGTGAAAAACTGATTATGCGTGGCCGCCCAAACCACATTGCTCGCGCCGCCTAAAAACTCCGTTTTCGGCGGTGCCCCGCTTGCGCAACCAAAGAATCCTTTGCCGAAAGAGGTCGCACCGATATCTGTCCCCTTGGAGCCGTCATACCAAAACGCGCCGAGGCTGGTCTCATTGTCGTGCGCATCCATTGGCATGGCCGTGCCAATCACCAGTTCCGAGGCCGGAATATGCACTGCCTGAGCGGAACGGTTTTCCAGATGAACCGTGGCGGAAACCAGATAATTGGAGGTCGGTTGAAATTCCTTCACCAGATACAAACCATTCGGCAAAACCTTTTCCGCCCGCAAACCGCCCGCCGTGCGGGTGAGCGTAAATTCACCGTCCCCTTGAATCGCATCTGAGCCCAGCAACGTCATTGCTGCCACCGGCGCTTTCAGATTCAACGTCGCCACATTCGTGTTCGCGCCCGACTTCTTGCTCCGGCGATCGACTGATTCCGGATACTGCAATAATTCAACCGCCTTTAATCCGCCACCGAATGAAGTGAAAATGTAACGGACATTATTCGTTTCCAGGACTTCGAGCTTTTCTACTCCCGTCGGACGCAACGCGACTGCCGCAGGCGCAGTCACGGCGATACTGCCACCTGCCACCGCCGCATTCGTGCTCGCGCGAATTTCCGCCGTGGGCGGCACATTAGTCCCGGTGGGCGTTACGACCTGCGTCACCGGCACAGGCACCGGCGGAAACAACTTGTTTACCAACGGCCCCCACATCAGGAACAGGCCGAAGGAAACAATTAAAATGGCAATGGCTTTACGATCCATGAAAACTAGCTGTGGAAAGGTGTGAGCGGCGTCCGGGTAAACGACGCGCGCGAATGATTTTCTGTCCGGGACGAAACTGGTTGAGCCTCCGCCTTGGCCACTGGCGGCACGGGATCATGCCCGCAACCACCCCAGGGATGGCAACGGCAAATCCGGCGCACTCCCAGCCACGAACCTTTTACGGCCCCGTGAGATTGAATGGCTTCCAAAGTGTATAGCGAGCAGGTCGGGGTAAAACGGCAACCACCTTCCGGTCCGGTAATAAACCCCAGCACCGGCGACAACACCTTCCGATAAAGCCGGATGGGCAATATAAGCAGGTGTTGACTAAGGTTCATTGATCTTGTTTTAGCAAGCGGGCCCGCTGCAAGGCGGTCAAATAATCCCGTTCCACTTCGGCGAGACTTTTGCCAGCAATCGAATTGCGCGCGATCAACACCAGATCTACCGACTGGTTGATTTCGTGCTGATGCAAGCGAAACGATTCCCGCATTAACCGGCGGGCTCGATTACGTATTACTGCTCCGCCTATTTTCCGACTGGTAATTACCCCCAACCGGGTCACCGAACCAGCGGGTAACTCCAGCCAGTTAGCGATTAGACAACCCTGCACTAATCGCTTGCCCTGCCCTTTGGCCCGCTGGAAATCACGTCCCTGCCGCAAGCGCATCGAGCGCGTTAGCCGTAACGGAGAAGGAGTTGCAGCGGCCATCAGGCCAGACTCCAAAATTACACCGGGGTCAACCGTTTGCGCCCGACGCGACGACGATTGGCGAGGGTGGCACGGCCACTCTTGGTTGAACTGCGATTCAAAAATCCGTGTTGCCGCTTGCGGCGAATCTTCGAAGGTTGATATTGACGCTTCATGTCTTTTTTTCTTTTAAATGGTTGTGGCTCAAGCCACTTACCCGGTTAACATTCGTTCCCCGCCAAGCCTTCCGTTGGCAACGGAGTGCGAGAGGATACCAGCGAAGGGGGGGGTGTCAAGCCCTTCACAGAGGTTATTTTGGACACCCACCGGCCGCCGAATCGACCTTAAAGTCCGCTCAACGTCCGATTTGTCAACTAACGCTTCCACTTCCTGCCCACTAAACCCGCAATTTCACCCGCCGAAGGAATCTTGAGCAGGAACGCCACCAGCCAATAAGCCAGCCCCGCCAGTGCCAACGGCCCAAACACCGCCACCAACTGACGCACCACCCCTTCATGCCCCCACTGCCGGTCGCAAAAATGGTTCACCCCCCAGGCCGTCGCCATGGCTACCGCTGTCGAAATAATGGCCGGCACCAGCATCCGTTTCAATTCCTCCAATTCCAGCCCGGACAATTTCTGCTTCAACGCGCGCAGCAACAGCCAGACGTTGCACACCGCGCTGATCGTATTGGCGATCCCCAGGCCGCCCTGTCGCAGCGGCACAACCAGAATCACGGCTACCGCCACATTCACCCCCAGGCAGAATAGACTGATCTTCATCGGGGTCGTCGTATCGCCGAGCGCAAAAAAAGCGCGCGCCAGAATGTTCACCGCTGAAAACGCTGCCAGGCCAGGGGCCAGGCAAGCCAACGCCACTGCGGCGTTGTGCGTGGATTCCGGACCAAATTTGCCATGCTCGAATAACAACCGGATGATCGGCTCCGCCAATACCAGCAACAACATGGATGCCGGGAGGTTGACGAACAGCATGTGGCTCAACCCCTGCCCCAGCGTGTGCCGAAAATCGCTGAATTTTTTCTCTGCGGCCAATCCGGAAAGTGTCGGCAACAGAAATGTCGCGAGCGAAATTCCGAACACGCCTTGCGGTAATTCCATCAGCCGCACGGCATAATTGAAGGAAGCGTTAATCGAGGGATCAATCGTGAACGCGATGCCTTGCGTCAGCAACACGTTAATCTGAAAGGCCGCCACTCCAATGGTGCCGGGAATCATCCGGCTCACTACCGTCCGCACCGTTTCATCACCCCACGGCGTCACCCATTGATAACGGAAGCCTTCGCGGCGCAGCAGCGGAAATTGAAAGAGTGCCTGTGCCACCCCGGCAATCAGCACCCCAATGGCCAAACCAAAAATCTGGTGCTCCAGCGTGTGTCCCATGCGCGGAGCCAGCCAAAGTACGCTCGCAATCATCACCACGTTCAACATCGTGGCACCCATGGCCGGAATAAAGAAATGCCCGCGCGCATTCAACATCCCCATAAACACAGCCGCCAGACAAACCAGCAGCATGTAGGGAAACATCACCCGGACCAATTCCAGCATCAGTTGTGTACTGGGCTCAAAATGCACCGCCATCAAAGCCACGCTCACTCCGAGCAACACCAGCCCAATAATGGCCGCCGCCGCCATGACTAATCCGGAAATAACTGCGTTGGCCGCGCGCCACATCTCGGCTTCGCCCGCCGTCTTTTCCTTGTCTTTGAAAATCGGAATGAATGCCGCCGTCAAAGCGCCTTCGCCCAGCAAACGCCGGAACAGATTCGGAATCGTGAACGCGAGAATGAACGAGCCCGCCACCGGGCCGTCGCCCATGAAACGGGCATAGACAATCTCCCGCACCATGCCCAGCAACCGGCTGCTGAGCGTGGCCGCACCCATCGCGCCCGAGGATTTCAACATTTGTGACATCTGCGCCGAAAGGCTAAGGGCCGGACTTCAAAGTGCAAAGTCGAAACTTGGAGTATCGACGATCAAACACTTCTCCTCCGGACAGCGACCGTCCCCGGTCGCAGCAAGGTGATCCGGTCAAACGGTGTAGGATATTTCAAACACGCTCACTAAACGGATATTACTGCGACCGGGGACGGTCGCTGTCCGGAGGGGATTCACCACAAGAAATTAACCACCTTTACAGAGTAATCTCATCCCCGTCATGCGGGAACGAGAACGGGATGCCGCCGAGCAGCTTCTCCGCCTGCGCCTTGACCTTCGCCAGATTCTCCCAGTAAGGCCGCGCCACGTGAATAAACTCGATGCGCTTAATCGGCCGCCCATGCAAATAGCGGAACAGATCTGCGGGTTTGAAATGCGAAAGTTCGCACACCAGCAAATCCAACGGCTTTTGCACCAGCGGCTCTAAATCCTCCGGTGCTCCCAGATCGGCGCTATGCGCGATGCGCAGATTTTTCGTTTCCAACAGAAAGCTGAACGCGGCAAAAGCCAGCGGATACTTCCGTTGATGCGCTTGACGCAGACTTTCCAGATGCGTCGTCGGAAATGGAGTAATGCGCACTCCACCCGAGAGAATCGGCTTTCCGGCAGCCAACGCCTTGAACTGCGGACGAAACGCCAGCAGTTCGTCAAAAATCATGGCCACATCCAACAGTTGGCGGATCGGCACAATTCCATCCTGCGGCAAATGAATGGGCAAATCCTTGGTGCGACGCTCCAGCCAGAACCCCTGCATCAACATGAAAAACCCGCCGATATGATCGGAATGCAGGTGGGAAAGGAGAATCCGGTCAATGGAATCGTAGCTTAAACCCGAACCTTTAAAGCCGCCGCTGACAGATTCACCACAGTCGATGAGCAAGGTTGTTTTACCAAAACGGTACAAGAATGAAGAATGACCGCGGTCACCGCACGGCCACCCATCACCTACTCCGAAACACTTTAATGAAAACGCACGCATTGCTTAAGCCGGCGGCCAGCCCCCCGAAAAAACCCGGCCATTGCTACCCTTTTTTTGTAACGGAATGCAAGCGTAGAGAATTGTCCAGGGACGAAAGGTCAGGCCATTCGGCGCGGTTTTACCCATACTTATTGGCTCAGCTTTGGATTGCGGTAATGCAGAATTTTAAAATCCGCATTGTTTTGCAGTTCGGCCACGAGCGTAAATTGAGCTTCAAACGGCGGGAAAAACGCATCCCCCTCAACGGTCCGCTTCACCAGCGTGAGATAAAGGTCCGAGCATTGCGCCAGGGTTTGCGCGTAGATTTCGGCGCCGCCGCAAATAAAGATTTCGCGGGGATCATTGAGCGTCTGAAGCTGCTCCAGACTCTGAATCACTTGCACGCCTGGAATTGTTGCCGTGGAACGGGATACTACAATCGTCAACCGGTTCGGCAACGGCCGGCCAATGGATTCGTAGGTCTTGCGACCCATAACGATAATTTGGCCGGTCGTCGTCTGCTTGAACCACTTGAAATCCTCCGGCAAATGCCACGGGATTTTATTGCCCTGGCCAATCACCCGGTTCTCCGACATTGCGGCAATTGCTTTGAAATACTTCATCAGAATCTTCCGGGCTTAATAATCGGGGGTTGCGTCGGCTTCAACCGGTAAATAGCGAGGCTCGTAATGCCCGCCCACAGCCACGACATTACGAAGAGAATCACTCCCGCCTGCCACAACCAACTGGCCGGATGCGCCGATTCCTGCACAGGGGCACTGCCAAACGTGGCCAGCATCTCACTCATCAAACGAAGAAACCAATCTGTCACCAATCCAAATCCCGCCACCGCCATCAGCATTTGTCCAGCGCCCGCAATTCGATAGCCCACCAGCCATGAGCCCAATCCCGGCGTCGCCAGTTGATTGAGCATAATGCAGGTCATCAGCTTGTTGCGGCTGTATGGCTGGGCAGATTTAGGCGCGGAAAACATCTTCGTAAGCGTGCATTTCAATCAGAAACACCAGCGGAATGGTAAATACCAACCCCACCAGACAACAGGCAAAGCCCACAAAATTAATGAACAGGCAGATCAAACTTAAAGCGCAAAACCGCCACCAGTGTTGCGTCACCTTCCGCATGCTCAAGTGCATCGCTGAAAGAAAAGACAGTTTCTTGTCCATGATTAACGGGACGGCGAAAAGCCAGCATAGCCGCATAATCAGGAACGGCACCATCGCCACGCAACTCCCGATCCAGGCCGCGTGAAACTGTTCCGGGGTCAGCTTCGCGCCTTGCAAAAGATCAGGCATGGAAATCTTCGCTTCATCCAACATGCCCAGTCCGGGCAGCATCGCCAGGAGCATAATTGCCGTGGAAACCACGTGGCCCAAAAACAAAGGCAGAAAGCGTTCGCGAAAACCGTCCAGAACCAGTTCTTTGCTGGCTGGTTCAGCGCGGATGACCTGCAACAATAGTTGATACAACCCAGCCATCAACGGCGCGGTCACTATCAGACTGGCGAACGACGCCACCATCGCCACCGCTGGAATCATGCCTAACACCATCAGTCCAACCTGAATGCCCAGCCAAATCGTCGTCCCACTTAAAATCAAAGCGAAATGCCGCTGCAACACCGCGAAACTCTGGTTGATATAATCACCGATATTCAGCTCATAATCCCGCATCCAAATATCCGCCGGCAAATCGCGGGAAAATGGCTTGCTGTCATTGGATGGAGTTGAAGCAGAAAAGTCACTGGATTCCTTTGCAGCGATTAATTCCGGATAGCTGGCTAATGGCCGCCACTCATTGCTTCCCTCCGCCTGCACCAGCGTTTGGCCATTGGCCCGTCCATCCGCCACCCAGGCCCGGATTTGTTCGGCTGTTTCCGGTCCGTATTCAACTTTATCGCCGCCGATGATTTTATACATAGAACGTCTCGTACTGCCTGCGGTCACGGTTCTATGCCATCACCGGTTTCAACGCAAGCGAAGCATGCGGCAGAAAGCCACCCTCTCTCAAAACTGCTTCAAACCGTTTTGCAACAAAGAGGACAGCATGCTCCACGCGGAGATGAGCGAGATAATATTGAGCCCAACACCTACTCCAAAAGAAACCCAGCACCACAGCCGCGCATTGCGCGAAGCGGCTTCCGCTCCCGCATAGTCCCCCGCTGACACTTTGGTATTCACCTGCGAGGAATAAACGATAGCCACGATGCCAAAAGCCGGGCAGCAGCAAAGTGCCGAAAGAATCGAATAGACAAGATAATTGGGAATTTCCGGCTGGGCCGCAGGCGTAACCGGATAAGCGCCCACTCCGCCAATCGGTGGCGGTGTGCCCGCAGCAGGCGCCAAACCGAATTCAGGAAATTGCGCCAGCGGCTTCCACTCGATCGTTCCTTCCAACTGCACCAGTGTCTGGCCATTCGCGCGCCCTTCCTTGATCCATTGCCGCATTTGCTCGGCGCTCACGGGACCATACTGATTCGCATCCGCTCCAATTATTTTATACATAATGTTAAGCGCCTGATTTCAAGACTGCTTCACCAGACATTCCTTAAAACACCAAAACCGAGGAATAGTACCGTCAACCCCCATCCCACCACGGGCCGTTGCAGGAAAACTTTGGCCGGCCGGCCCGGCAGCCAATGGCCAATCACCATGAGGGGAACAAACGGCGTAAGTAATACCACGAGCGGATTGAACGCATACGCCTCCCGCCAATGCCCGTGAAGCATTTGATGAACCGCGCGCAAACCACCACAGCCCGGACATTGCAGCCCCGTCCAAACATACAACGGACACCGCGGGTAAAATCCATGTTCCGTCGGGTTAAACCGGTACATGATCCACAACACACCGACCGCCAGCAGACCGCCCAACGCGGCGAACAGCCCTTTAAGCATCGGATGACCGGATGTGTTCATCTGCCGGAAAACCTACTCCAAAACGCCGCGCGTCTCAACGAAATGCTGGTTTCACTCACTTCCGGTTAGTGGCCAGTTCGGCCAGTTTCGCCTTCGCTTTGCCGCTATCGATCAAGTCGCCCGCCAGTTCCCAACCTTCTACCAACGATTTGACCTTGCCCGCCACAAACAATCCCGCCGCTGCGTTCAGCAGGACCGCATCACGCTTTGGCCCGCGATCTTCGCCCGCAAGAAGTTGCCGCACGATCTGGGCATTCGCCTGCACATCGCCTCCGGCCAGGTCCACCAGGCTGGCGGGTTGCAAAGGATGATTGCCCGGAAATAAAGTGGACGTGTGAAAGGCGCGGTCCTGATAAAATTCCGCAACGTGATTTTCGCCCAGAGTTGAAAGTTCATCCAGCCAGGCGTCTCCCACACTGCCGCAAACCACCATCGCCCGCCGGATTCCCAAGGTTTGCAAAACGTGCGCCACCGGTTCGCACAGTTGCGGACGGGCTACCCCGACCAATTGCGCGGTAGGCCGCACCGGATTCAATAACGGCCCCAGGAAATTAAAGATCGTCCGTTGCCCGCGCGTGGCGCACAGCTTGCGCGCCGGCCCGATAAATTTGAAGGAAGGATGATAATTCTGCGCAAAGAAAAAAGCGAAATGATGATCCCGCAACGCCGCCGCCGCCTGTTCTGGCGTTTGCTCAATCGGAATGCCCAGCGCTTCGAGCACATCCGCGCTGCCGGAACGCGAAGTGATGGCCCGGTTGCCATGCTTGGCCACCGTCACCCCTGCCGAAGCTACGACCAGCGAAACCGACGAGGATATATTAAACGTATTCAACCGGTCGCCACCTGTGCCGCAAACATCCAGAATTTCCCGCGCGCGTGTTTCCGCATCCAAAGGCGGCTGCGTGGCCAAAGCACGCAATTCCACGGCGAAGGTGGTAATTTCCTCCGTCGATTCCCCTTTTTGGGCCAGCGCCGTCAGGAACTCCGCCTTGTCCTCAGCCGCGACGTGTTCGTCCACTAAGCAACGCACGGCCAGTTTTGCCTGTTCCGCCGTCAACGAAGTTTTCGCCGTCAGTTGTTCGGTCAATTGTTTCAACACAAGCCGCAAGCATAGAAACAACCCGCAAAGTTCAAAGATTAAAGTTTAGCGGCCTCTGCTTCCAGGGCAGACGCATCTAAATCAGCGGCCCTCTCATTAACGCCGTGGCTTTAGCCCGGCGGAAACATCTGTACATAATGAGATCCAGCCGTTTCAACGGCTTACCGGAAAAGCCGTTAAAACGGCTAAATCGTGGAGCAGTCGCTTGGTCACCGGGCTAAAGCCACGGCGTTAATGAGAAGGACCACAAAAATATGAATCAATTGCGTCTGCCGCCTACCGCTCTTCTAGCCGACTGAATTTTTCCTCCGGCAAAAGCATCTAACCCCGATAACACAAAAAACGGGCAGGCTAAAATAACCCCTTGAAGAACCGTGATAATTGTCTGCTCTGAAAGAAAACCCGCGATTCAGGTTCAAAATACCATCGCCCAAAGGCTTCCTTGAACCAATCTCTCTAAAACCTGAACCCGCTTGTATCCAGGCATTAAAATGGCTAACTTTTTCCTGCACCCGGTGTTTCAGCTTCAAGTAACTGTTTTGGTGTAATGCGTTTATGGCTAAAAATGGCAAATTTCCGTGGTTTAGTTGGCTGATAACCCTTGTTTTATTGGGCTCCGCCATTAGTGCCAGCGTCTGGTATCTCAAACAGCCCGCCGCGGAACCGCCGGATTACCGGACAGGCGCGGTTTCCAAGGGCGATCTCACGCAAGCCGTCACGGCCACAGGACAATTGAACCCCGTCGTCAACGTGCAGGTGGGCAGCCAGATTTCCGGCATCATTTCCAAGCTCTACGTGGACTACAATTCCATCGTTAAATCCAACCAAGTCGTTGCCGAACTCGACCCCGCCACGTATCGGGCTGCGGTCAATCAATCGAAGGGCAATGTGGCCAATACTCAGGCCGCCCTGGAACTGGCACAAATCAACGCCCGCCGCGCAGAGGAATTGCGCAAGAACGATCTCATCGCCCAATCGGATTATGATAATACCATCGGCTTGTTGCACCAGGCCGAAGCTCAAGTGATGATTAACAAAGCCGCTCTGGAACGGGCACAAGTGGATTTGGATCGCTGCACGATTTTTGCGCCAATCGATGGCATTGTCATTTCCCGGAGCGTGGATGTGGGCCAAACCGTTGCTGCCAGCCTCAGTGCGCCGGTTTTATTTGTCATCGCCAATGATTTAACCCGCATGCAAATCGATGCCAACGTCTCCGAAGCAGACGTAGGCGGTGTCGAGGTATCACAAACCGTCAACTTCACCGTGGACGCCTTTCCCGGCCGGACTTTTACCGGCAAAGTCATTCAAATCCGCAACTCTCCCATCACCGTCCAAAACGTGGTGACCTACGATACCGTCGTCGAAGTGGCGAACAAAGACATGAAGCTTAAGCCAGGCATGACGGCCAATGTTTCCATCGTCATCGCCCAAAAACAGAACGCGCTCCGCATCCCCAATGCCGCCACCCGCTTTAAGCCGCCGGAAATCGATGACAGTAACGATACCCGCTGGGATAAACTCCTGGCTAAAATGGGAATTAAAGAGAAGGAAGCGAAGAAGAGCGACGCGGCTGGCAAAGAAAAAGCAGTGGCTGCCAACGACGCCGAAAAGTCAGATGGCGGCGGTGCTCGTGGCCAGGGACGGGGAGAAGGTGGCGGTCCGGGTAGTGGTCGTGGTCCCGGTGGCAGTGGCAAACGGCGGGGAACTTCATCTGTTAAGACCGTCTATGTGCTCAGCACCAACACCGTGGCCTCCACCGGTTTGACCATTGTTACTCCAAAAGCCGTGCAAATTAAAACCGGCATTGGCGATGGTTCTTACACGGAAGTATTGGACGGCTTGAACGAAGGCGATCAGGTTATCACCAGCCAAAACGTGCTTCAAACCAACACCAAAGCCGCGCCTGCCTCTAACCCCTTCGGCGGCGGCATGAGGAGATTCTAAGCTCCCGCGTATGAGCACGAATCCCGTTATTAAACTGACCGAGATTCACAAGACCTACCACACCGGCGAGGTCGATGTGAAAGCCGTGCGCGGGGTTTCCCTGCAAATTAATCAGGGCGAATTTGTGGCCATCATGGGCGCGAGCGGTTCCGGCAAATCCACCATGATGAACATGCTCGGCTGTCTGGACCGGCCCACCGAAGGCACTTATTTGCTGGATGGCGTGAATGTTTCCGATCTGGACCGCGATGAACTGGCGGACATCCGGAATGAAAAAATCGGCTTCGTCTTTCAAGGTTTCAACCTGCTCTCCCGCACTTCCGCCATTGAAAACGTGGAATTGCCGATGCTTTACAAACGCAAACCCACGAGCGGGCTTTCCCCTCATGAACGCGCGTTGAGTTCGCTCGAAATGGTGGGCCTCGCCAAACGCGCGGACCATCATCCCAACCAGCTTTCCGGCGGCCAGCAGCAACGTGTGGCCATTGCCCGCGCGCTGGTCAATGAACCGGCCATGATTCTCGCCGATGAACCGACCGGCAATCTCGACAGCAAAACCAGCATCGAAATCATGGGCGTGTTTCAAAAACTCAATGACGAAGGCATCACTATCGTCATGGTGACGCACGAGCTGGATATTGCCAAATTCACCAAGCGCACCATCGTCATGCGCGATGGCAAAGTGGTGTCCGATTCACCGGTGGAAAACCGGTCGCTGGCGGAAGAAGAGTTGCGCCGTCTGCGGGAAGCAGAAGCCGCCGTTCAATTAGCGTAACATGAGAATTTTTTCCATCTTTCGAGTCGCCTTGCGCGCCCTGCGGCGGAACAAGCTGCGGACGATTCTCACCATGCTCGGCATGATCATCGGCGTGGGCGCGGTGATCGCGATGGTCAGCATTGGCAACGGCGCCAAGTCCCAGGTGGAAGCGCAAATTGCCAGCCTGGGACAAAACGTTATCCTGATTTTTTCCGGCAGCTTTTCCAGCAGCGGCATTCGCAGCGGCATGGGCGGCGCAGGCACGCTTACCATTGAAGACGCTCAATCAATCGAACGGGAAATTCCCGGTGTCGCCGTCGTCAGCCCGGAAATCCGCACCGGTTCCCAATTGGCCGCCGGTAATCAAAACTGGTATTGCTCCATTCTCGGTGAAGGTGTGGATTACCTGACCTTGCGCCAATGGAATCTGGAGGATGGCTCTATGTTCACCGAACAGGATGTGCGCAGTGCCGCGAAAGTGACCTTGATCGGCAAGACCACCGCGCAACAGCTTTTCAACGATGAAAATCCGATTGGCAAAGTAGTCCGGGTGAGAAATGTGCCGTTCACCATTGTCGGCCTACTCAGTTCCAAAGGGCTTTCCGTCATGGGCACCGATCAGGACGACGTCTTAATCATGCCTTACACCACCGCCATGAAACGCGTGTCCGGCAGCACCACCTTGCGCGGCATCAGCGTGCAGGTCGCCAACGCCTCGGCGCTCGGCGCGGTGCAACAGCAAATCATTGACCTGCTGCGCCAGCGTCACCGCATCCAGGCCGGACGCGATGATGATTTCACCGTGCGCAATCAGGAGGAAATCGCCGAAGCCGCCACTGCCACCACCAAAATCATGACCGCCCTGCTCGGCGCAATTGCCAGCGTCTCGCTGATCGTCGGTGGAATTGGCATCATGAACATCATGCTGGTCAGCGTGACGGAACGCACCCGCGAAATCGGTATTCGCATGGCCGTCGGCGCTCACGGTAAGGACATCCTTATGCAGTTCCTGATTGAAGCGATCACCCTCAGTTCCTTTGGTGGCATTATCGGTATTCTGCTCGGGCTGGCTACTTCCAAAATTGTTTCTCTCGCCAAAGGCTGGCCTACGGATACCTCCGTCGAATCGGTAGTCGTGGCGTTCGTTTTCAGCGCCGCCGTCGGCATTTTCTTCGGCTTTTATCCGGCGCGCAAAGCGGCCCAGCTTGATCCCATTGATGCGCTCCGTTACGAGTAATCGCTTGCTGCGCGCGGGTCCGACTGGAAAACTGGCCGTTCCCGCAAAATAAAATGGGTGGCACAATCCGGCATTCCCCGCTACATACCCTACCCAATGTCGGTCAACCGTAAATCCAGTCAGGCAGAAATCCTGTCCACGCACACCGGGGCCTTGTTTCAGGCCGCAGCCAAACGCGCGGCGGAATTGCTGCGCGCCGGCGAAGTGGTAGCCTTGCCGACAGAAACTGTTTACGGACTGGCCGCCAATGCGCTCGACGAACGGGCCGTCGCCCGGATTTTTGAAATCAAAGGCCGTCCGGCCCATAACCCCATTATCGTGCATGTCGCCGATCGCGCTCTAGCCCAGCGTTGCGTCGCGCACTGGAACGAATCCGCCGATCAACTGGCGGATGCTTTCTGGCCGGGACCGTTGACCATTGTGCTGCCGCGCTCCCCCACTATTCCCGATCTGGTCACAGCGGGCGGTGATACCGTGGGGGTTCGCTGGCCCAGTCACCCGTTTATTCAGGCTGTAATTCGCGAATGCGGTTTCCCGCTCGCGGCTCCGAGCGCGAATTTATCCAATCAAGTTTCCCCGACCAACGCGGAACACGTGCAAAAGAGTTTGGGCGCGAAAATCCCATTGATTGTAGACGGCGGACAATCCCAAGTGGGCATTGAATCCACGGTCGTGGATGTGAGCACTCAACCAGCACGTCTGCTGCGTCCGGGCATGATCCATGAAGAATCATTGCTGGCCGTGCTCGGCCAGTTACAGGTAAATCAAGGTGATCACGCGGAAACGTTGCGCAGCCCGGGACTGTTGCGAAAACACTATTCACCACGCGCCCGGTTGATCCTCGGCTCATGGGAAAACGTCACGGATCTATTGGCCCGCTTGCACAATTCAGGTGTATCCATCGGGCGTACGCACGTCATCGCCCACACGTGCATTCCTCTCTCCAACGCATTTGGCCGGGTCAGCGTCATTCCGCACGATGCCGAAGCGTTTGCGCGGGCGATCTATGGTGAACTGCACGCCTGTGACGAAGCGGGGGCAGAACTCATTGTCGTCGAAAAACCGCCAGATACGGCTGAATGGCGCGCCATTATCGACCGTCTAAACCGGGCGGCAGCATAAA
>JBEHZA010000015.1:0-23835 GCA_048497895.1 Verrucomicrobiota bacterium | reverse complement strand
GTCAGGCAGGCGTTGGTGCCATCGACAATGGGGCCAGACAAATTATACCATTGATACTGAACCGGGGCGCTGCTGGAGATGGTCGTTCGGAGGGTAACATTATTAAGAGGATCCCAATTCGTATCCGAGGGTGAGGTCAGGATGTTTAAGGTGGTTTGTGAAACGGAAATGGCGAATGACTCAATGCGAATACTGGATGAAGTGAGATTACCAATGATTCGGATGGTATTGTCAGGGCCTTTCAGCAGCCAGGTTAAGTTGTTATCATAAAGCGATGCGTTCCATTTTGGAATGGCCGGGTCATATTCGCGCCAGATTTGCGTGCCGCCATTATTAACCGCTGAGATTGAAAACCCACGCTTATCGGGTTGAAAAGAATCGTCCAACCCGGCTGTGATCAAAGTGCTGTTGGTCCAACTTACGAGGTCGTTGCCCGATTGATCCAATGTGTGAGCAGAATGGTCGCTGATCCGCCAGACTGCTTGACCGGTCAGATCATCCACTTTGGCAATCCAGTTGCCTGAACCTTCGACGATGACGAAATTGCCGTCGGTAAAGGTGCCGCGAACATCACAAGTAAAGGTTTTGTCCTTATGACGCACGATGTGGCCATCTGAGGTTTGCAAGACCGCGTAGCCAGTGCCGGCTTCTCCGGTTGCACAAAGGGTGCCGTGCGGGCCAACGACAACGCTGCTGAAGGGATAACCAGCCAAAGAATTTGTCCAAGCAATTTCTCCATCAAGGTTCACTTTTGCGATGAAGCTCGAATAATTAAAATCGGTCATATCGATAGAAGGAGGACTGGATGTCTCCAAAAAAGTTCCGGCGGCAACATAGGCTTGTCCTTGCTCATCGACCGTGAGGCAGCGGGCCAACCCGCCCGATCCGGTAACGAAAGTGTCGCCGGAGAATGACGTGCGCCACAGAATTTTCCCGCGAGAGGAAATACGGGTCAGCGAGAGGTGGTTAACGAAGGTGTCATCCGATGGAAATTCGGTAACTTGTCCAAGAAAATAGATAGATTCTTTTGGGCCGATGGCCATGGCGTGTCCCGCGTAATTCGGAAAAAATTCGAAAAGCGCATTTTCAACAATGCGCCAGAGTTCATGGCCATCCGCCGAAACCATAATGATGGTGGTGTGGAAGATGTCGTCGGACGTGGTTTTCGCGGTAAGGTAGCAGTTGCCGAAGGTGTCGGTGACAACACAATCGGGTGAGCCGACGGCATTGGTGCAGATCAGTTCCCAGGCCAGCGCGCCCTGGGCGTCGATTTTGGTGAGGACGGGAGTGTTGTTGGTTTGATTGCCAAAGAACAAGTTTCCAAACCGATCAGCAGTGGCGCAGGTTATGGAGGCGATTGGCAAACTCCTGCCTCCGGGTAGAGTAACCTCATTCGTTAAACTAGTCGTCCACAACGGTGAAATGTGTTGAGCGTAGAGGTTTGGCAAGGTGCCAAACAACAGAAACAGAGGTATAAAAATTAATCTCCCAAACATCGTGGGTATTAATAATGGATGGGCGGCGGGTGGAAAGAAATTTAATGATCCGACGGACGTCGGGATGCTACGGGGATTGATTGGTTGCGATTATTGGTGCGAAAATGACGTAATTTCCCATGGTGGGAAATACAAACGGCATTTGTTGTGGTTCTATTGGGGAAGTCGGTAGCAAGAGGTGGCAATGACGAAGTTCGAATTGGCCGCAAAAGGACGCAGAGAGCGCAAAAGAGGAACTGATTAAACCACGGATGGATACGAATTTGCACTGACGGGGCAAAGGGAACCCACCTCTAACCCGTTGCTGGAGGGGAACTGGATGCGGACGCGAAGGTCAGAAGGGCTGCGATTGGAGTGGTGTCTGGCTTATTCCGGGCTATTCCGGGATAAATTAAGTTGGGAGTGTGGAATGGGGGTGAACGCGGTGCCATATGGCTTTGTATGGGGTAAAGAATGGCGAATTACCCAATGATGAAGCCCGAACGAATTTCAAATGATTGAGTTGCTATTGCATGGCCGCAAAGCACTCGCAATTATGATCGTCCCGCCAGCTAAAGCATGGAACTCCATGCGGGGAATTTGGCAAGGGGCAGCGAGTAGTTCCTTGTCAGGGCTATTCAGGCTTATTCAGGGATAATTTAGCTGCGAAGAGGGTGATGGAGGCTAGTTTGGGGTCGTCAAGTGGGGGATGGTTTGGTTATAATGGAGTGTATCATGCGAGTTCTGATTACGACGGTAACGGCGGGGGCGGGTCACTTACAGGCGGCGGCGGCGTTGGAGGAGGCGTGGCGGGCGGGGCGTCCAAACGATACGCTGGAGAAGGTGGATCTGCTGGATTTCGTGCCCAAGTTACAAAAGAAAGTTTATGTGGAGGGCTATGTAAAACTGGTGGAGCATGCGCCGGATTTGTGGGCGTTGGTCTTCAAGAAGACGGATAATGCGCCCTTGCTGCGGAAGCTTTCCCGGTTCCGGGGTAATTTTGCCCGTTATACCAATCGGAAGTTCGTGAAGCATTTAAAGGCTTTTCAGCCGGATGTGGTGTTGTGCACGCATTTTCTGCCGGTGGAAATATTGGGTGGGTTGAAGGCCAAGGCGAAGGCGGGGGCAACGCATCCTTACACGGTGTGTGTGGTGACGGATTTTGAGGCGCATGCGTTGTGGTTGGAGAGCGGAGTGGATTTGTACTGCGTGGCGGCGGAGGAGACGAAGGCGAGTCTGATCGCGCGCGGGGCAAAATCCGAAAATGTACTGGCGACGGGGATTCCGATTGCGGGGAAATTCTCACGGCCCATTAAAGCTCGGGAGGTGCGGAAGAATTTAGGGATTCGGGATGATTTGCCGGTATTGCTGGTGTTGGGTGGCGGCTTTGGCATGGGGCCGGTGGCGGAGATTCTGAGTGCGTTGAACGGGGTGGAGGGTGAATTCCAAACCGTGGTGGTGGCGGGTCGGAATGAGGAGTTGCGCCGGGAACTTTCGGTGCGCGATTTCAAGCATCCGACGAAGATTCTTGGGTTCGTGACGAATATGCACGAATTGATGGCGGTCTCAGATTTGATTTTGAGCAAGCCGGGAGGCTTAACGACTTCGGAAGCGATGGCGATGGGTAAGCCGTTGTTTATCTTAAATCCGATTCCAGGGCAGGAAGCGGCGAATAGCGATTTTCTCCTGGAACGGGGGGCGGCAGCGAAGGTGAACCGAGTGGAGGATTTACCGTTTCGGATTACGCAATTGATTGGCTCTAGGAAGTTGAAAGAGATGGCGGTGGCGGCAGCGAAGCTGGGGCGTCCTGAGGCGGCGCCGGAGATTTGCCGGAAGGTGGTGGAGAGGGTTGAAAAAAGAATGACCAATGACGAGGCGTGAAGTTGAGCGGATTTTAACAGGAGCCAACTGAGAAAACGGAGAGAGAAGACGAGGATTTAAAAGTGGTAAACCGCGAAATACGCAGAATACGCGAAAGATACCGATGCGCGAATGGGTCGCAATCGAACGCGGGACAGCTTAACCACGGAGGGGGCGGAAAATAACGAATTACCGAATGACGAAATCCGAAGGAAACCCTAAATCCAAATGCCTAAAGAAATCTGCATGACGGAGGGACGAAAAGGTCGGGCTATAGGCGGTGTGATTAGGTGGGGAAGGTTTGTTTGTTGGGTTCTATTTTGGCTGGGTTGGGGCCTGGGGAATGGCTCGGCGAGTGGGCATGAACATACGAATGAAACGGTGACGTTGTTTCCTTCGATGGCCTGGCAGGAGCCGGGCGGGCAGGGGTGGAAGGTGGAAGTTCAGGGATGGATTTATGAGCCGGAAAAGCGAACGATATCGGTGGCGGTGTTGCGCGAAACGTTGGGGATGAAAACGGGACGGATGAGCGCGGAGGAGGATGCGACGTTTAATGAGCGGGCGCGATTATTTCTAGTGGATAATGAGAGTCGGAAACATTTGACGGTTCATCTGGGAACAAATGTTTTCACCACTGTGGCGACGGGGGCGAATGGTCATTTTACGCAATCGGGGACACTGACCGATCCGGCGGCGCAAGGAGTCTTGAATGCTGCCCGGACGAACGATCATTGGTTTGCCTATACGGCGGATTTCTCGAATCACGTGCAGCGCACGGCGAGTGGAGAGATTTTGTTTCTGAACCGGCAAGGGGTATCGGTAGTTTCCGATATTGATGATACGATCAAGGTTTCGGAGGTAAGAGATCATAAGGCGCTGTTGCAAAATACTTTTTTCCGGCCATTCCGAGCAGTGAAGGGGATGCCGGAGTTGTATCAAGCCTGGGCAGAGCAGGGGGCGAGCTTTCATTATGTTTCGGCGAGTCCCTGGCAATTGTATCCGGCGCTGGCGGGGTTCCGGGGACAGCAGGGGTTTCCAGCGGGCACGTTTCATTTGAAGAGTTTCCGGGTGAAGGATAGGAGTTTCTTCCAATTGTTTGCCGCGCCGGACACTTACAAATGGGTGGTGCTGGAGCCGATGTTGAAGCGGTTTCCGGACCGGCACTTTGTGTTGGTGGGGGATTCCGGGGAGAAAGACCCGGAGGTTTACGGACGGGTGGCGCGGGCGTTTCCGGAGCAGGTGTGTAAAATCTATATTCGCAACGTTACGGGCGAGGGGAGTGAAGCTCGCAGATACCAAACGGCATTCAAAGGGCTGCCGCCGACGTTATGGCAGGTTTTCACTGATCCCGAGGAAGTCAGCCATCAATTGCCGGAGTTGAAGGGGCCGGTTGGGGGTCGATAATTCATGGAACCTGTTGTCATTTGGCGGCTAAGAGCAGTGAACTGGACGGGGTCGCAGATAAAATTACCGTATTTCAGGCTTGCCTTTTTGGGGCCTGCCACAAAGATTGCCCACCTTATATGAGTTCCGAAGCGACAGAATCGAATTGGGAAATAGCCTTTAACACCTGGCTGGTGGTGAATCAGCGGCGGTTGTTGATTGGCGCTGGAGTGATTATCTTTGGTGCATTCGCTTATTCCACCTACAGTTATTTGAAGAACCAGAAGGAAGCCGACGCGAGCAATGCCTTGATCGCGCTGCTGCCCGGCATGGATACTTCTGCTCCGGCGACGAAACCGGCGGAATTTGTGAAAGTGGCGGAGAATTATGCCGGCACAGCCGCAGCGGAACGGGCGATGTTGCTGGCGGCGCAGGCGTGTGTGGCCGAAGGCAATTATCAGGAAGCCAAGACGCGGTTCGAACAATTTCTGAGTGGCAACGCGAGCGGCCCGTTGGCAGCGACGGCGACGTTGGGTGTGGCAGTCAGTTTGGACGCCTTGAATGACACCGATAAAGCCATTGCCACTTATCAGAAAGTTATCTCCTCTTTCGGCAGTGATACGGCGGCGGCGCAAGCGCGTTTGGCCCTGGCAGTGCTGTACGAAACGAAAAACCAACCGGCGCAGGCTTTGCGTTTGTATGAGGAACTCAGCGCGCGTCCGACGGCCTGGATGGGCGAAGCGATGTTCCGCAAGAATCAGTTGCTGACTCAACATCCGGAACTGGCTTCCACGAATTTGCCGCCGGATGTCGCGGCGAAGTTGCAGCAGGCTTTTAAGGCGCAGGCGCAGAAGGCTACGAATGCCGCTCCGCAAGTGACGCCGACCGCCGCACCCAAGACCGTGGTGCCGGTGAAAAAGTAGGCAATTCTGGAGCATGATTGATAGTGATGGTTTACAGTAAGGCTGCGACCCGCCAGGTTTTTAACGGCGGGAAGACAGCTTGAGGTTCAACCTATAGATTCACTTATTTTACCCATGAGATTAAGCATCATCGGAACCGGTTATGTTGGATTGGTCACAGGCGCGTGCTTCGCTGAGGTCGGCCATCAGGTGATCTGCGTTGATAACGACGCGAACAAAGTCAAAATGCTGCAAGGTGGCGGCATTCCCATTTACGAGCCCGGCCTGGAGGAGATGGTAAAGAAGAATGTGGCGGCTGGCCGGTTGAAGTTTACGGACAGTACCGCGTCGGGGGTAAAAGAATCCGATGTGGTCTTTATCGCCGTGCCGACGCCGCCGAACGCGGATGGTTCGGTG
The DNA here is from genome assembly GCA_048497895.1 of Verrucomicrobiota bacterium. Taxonomy (GTDB): domain Bacteria; phylum Verrucomicrobiota; class Verrucomicrobiia; order Limisphaerales; family JBEHZA01; genus JBEHZA01. The sequence continues at coordinate 17,798 of JBEHZA010000015.1, read as the reverse complement.
GATTTGAGCTTTATTGAACGGGTGGCGCGGGACATTGCAGGAGCGATGACCGAATACAAGATCGTGGTGGACAAGAGCACGGTGCCAGTCAATACGGGTGACAAGGTGGCCGAAACCATCAAACGCTATTGCAAAGCCAAGGTCGAATTTGACGTCGTGAGCAATCCGGAATTTCTGCGCGAAGGTTTCGCGGTGGAAGATTTGATGAAGCCGGATCGCGTGGTGATCGGGGTGCGTTCGCCGCGTCCAGTGGCGGCGATGAAAGAGATTTACACGCCGTTCAATGCGCCGATTATTGTGACGGATATTAATTCGGCGGAATTAATCAAACACGCAGCCAACTCGTTCCTGGCGCTGAAGATTTCCTATATCAATGCGATCTCAGTGATTTGCGAAATGTCGGGCGCGAACGTGCAGGAAGTGGCGAATGGCATTGGCATGGATGCGCGGATTGGCCGTCGTTTTCTGGATGCTTCGCTCGGTTTCGGTGGCAGTTGCTTTCCGAAGGATCTGAGCGCGTTCATCGCGATTGCGGAGGAGTTGGGCTACGATTTCACGCTGCTTAAGGAAGTACAAAACATCAACGCGCGGCAGATGGAGCGGTTTGTCAAAAAGATCGAAGATACGCTGTGGGTGTTGAAGGATAAAAAGATCGGCGTGCTGGGATTGGCGTTCAAGCAGAACACGGATGACGTGCGGATGTCGCCGGCGCTGGATTTGTGCCAGCGTTTGCAGAAACAGGGCGCGACGCTGCGGGTGCATGATCCGAAAGCGATGGAAAAGGCCAAGGCGATTCTCAAGAATGTCACGTACGTGGAGGACATGAACGAAGTGGCCGAAGGTTGCGATGCGCTGGTGATTGCGACGGAATGGCCGGAGTTCAAGCGGTTGGACCTGGAACGGGCCCGCAAATCGCTGTCGCATCCGATTATTTTCGATGGACGGAATTTGTTCGATGTTAAGGAAATGGAGCATCTGGGCTTCATTTATAAAAGCATCGGTCGATAACTCGGGGCTGGCGTTTCGCCTGCTCGCGAATTGAGGTCATGCGCGTCATTGAAGTAGCAGCCGGGCTGGTGTTTCGCGAAGGACGATTGCTGATTACGCAACGGCGTCCGCAGGATCATCTTGGCGGGCTGTGGGAATTTCCCGGTGGCAAGCGGGAGGCAGGCGAATCATTTGAGGCCTGCTTGCGGCGCGAGTTGCAGGAGGAGTTGGGAATTACCGTGGAGGTATTGCCGTTGATCGAAGAGATCACGCACGATTATCCCGAAAAATCAGTGCATTTAAAATTTTACCAATGTCGCTTGCCGGAAGGAGAGCCGAAGCCATTGGGGTGTCACGCGTTGGTCTGGGTGCAGGCGGAGGAATTGGATGATTACACGTTTCCGGCGGCGGATGAACGTTTGCTGGCGCGGTTGAAAAGCACGCCTGAATTTTGGTCGTGACGCCAGGCGCGTTTGCAGGTTTACAATACCCATGTGAAACCATCCCGCCGTTGCTTCATTCTGTTCAACTTCATCGCGAGCCTGATGGTATTGCCGGTGATCAATACTTTCGCGGCAACCAACGCAGTTCAACTGATGCGGGTGCCGGATGGCGGCATTCAACCGCAAGTGGCTACGGATGCAACGGGAGTGGTGCATCTGGTTTACTTGAAGGGAGACGCTAAAGCGGCGGATGTCTTTTACGCCAAAAAGGAGCCAGGTCAGAGCAGCTTTTCGCCGTCATTGCGCGTCAACAGTCAACCCGGCAGTGCGATTGCTATTGGCACCATTCGCGGGGCGCAGATTGCCGTTGGAAAAAATGGCCGTGTGCATGTGGCGTGGAACGGTTCGCAAACGGCCACTCCGAAACCAGCGAACAGCGTGCCGATGCTTTATGCGCGGTTGAATGAAGCGGGAACGGGATTTGAACCCCAGCGTAATCTCATGACGCATACGACTGGTCTTGATGGAGGCGGTTCAGTAGCGGCGGATGGTTTGGGGCAGGTGTGGGTGATCTGGCACGGGGCGTTGACGACCAACCGGAAAGGCGAAGCAGGACGTGGAGTGTTTGCGGCGCGTTCCCGTGATGAGGGAAAGACCTTTGCGGCGGAAGTGCAGATTAATCCGGAAACGACAGGCGCTTGCGGTTGCTGCGGATTAAGTGCTTTGGCGCGGGCAGATGGGCAGACGTATGTTTTATACCGTGCGGCTACGGAATCGATTAACCGGAACATGACGTTATTGCACGCGGATACGGCAGGCGGCACTTTCCGCGAGGAAGTGTTGCAGACGTGGCAAAGCACCATGTGCCCGATGAGCAGTGCGAGCCTGACGGTCGGAAAAAAGCAGCTTTTTGCGTGCTGGGAGAGCGGCAGCCTGGTCTATTTTAGAAATACCAGTTCGCAATCGGGAGCTTTCGGGCAACCGGTCATTGCGCCAGGGCCGGAAAAGAAGAAACACCCGGTTTTGGCCTGCAATAGCGCGGGAGACGTGCTGTTGGCCTGGACGGAAGGCACTGCCTGGCAAAAGGGTGGGAGTGTGGCCTGGCAGGCTTATAGAGGGGATGGCCAGCCGAGTGGTGGCACCGGACGGGTGGTGGGTCTGCCGGTCTGGGGATTGGCGGCGGCTTTTGCCGAGCCGGATGGCCGATTTGTGATTTTGTATTAGTGAAGCCATGAAGTGAACCAAAACGCGTTACATTTTGCAGGCGTGGAATCAACAGATGCAAAGCAGTCGTTGACACCCCCATATGTTTTTGGTTAATTACACGGCCAGTTAATCCATTTAAACCAAATGTTACTCAAGATTTGTCTGATATTGGCTCTCATTACCGGGTTGGGCGCTATTGGGGTCGGCTTTTTGAAGGTCGAGCCGCGAATTAAACAAGCGGAAACCGATCGCGATAAAAATGCTGCGGACCTTGCGGCTGAGACAGAAGCCAAAGGGCAAGTCCAAAAGAAATTGACGACTTCGGAAGCCAATCTGAAGAAGACCACGGCTGATCTCGCGCAGACCAAAACCGATTTGCAAGCCAAGACGGCGGAAGCGGATGAAGCCGGCAAAAAAGTAAATGATTTGAACGGTCAGTTGACGGCCAAGCAATCCGAACTCGAAAAGGCCAAAGCGGAAAACACAGCGTTCTTTGAATTGGGCAAATCGGTTGACCAAATCAAGAAAGCTTTCGTCGACCTCAAAAACACTACCGAAGAGCGGAATGTTTACCTTTCTGAAAAGAAGATTCTGGAAATCGAAATCAACCGCCTCAAGAACAAGATTCTGACTTTGCAACGTCCGAGCGTCGCCCCGGAATTGCCGAAGGGTCTCACGGGCAAGATTGTGGCGGTCGATCCCAAGTATGAATTTGTGGTTTTGGACATTGGTGGCCGTCAGGGCTTGCTCCAATTCGGTGAAATGATCATTAATCGCGATGGACAAATGATCGGAAAGGTGCAAATTACCAATGTTGAGCCGAATTACGCGATCGCCAACATCATGAAAGATGGCCGCCGGGGTGAGGTGATCGAAGGTGATTCGGTGATCTCCAAACAATGAACAAAGTTGTAAATAAGTTCAGTCAGTGGATCCTCGCTTTGATCCTTCTCGCGATGGTTTTGGTAATTACCGGTTGTGCCGACACCGAGCCGGATAACCGTTCAGCCCGTCCGTGGAATGCGCCCAAGAATTGGGAAGGCGGCCTGCCGATGGGGTTAACGGAAGGGCGTTAAGCTCCGTCCGTTCTTATTTTGCGTATTCAACTACCCGGGTTTCACGGATGACCGTGATGCGAATCTGGCCCGGGTATTGCAGTTCTTCTTCGATCTTCCGCGTGATATTTCGAGCCAGTGCGTAAGCCTGTTCATCCGTAATTTGATCCGGCTGGACCAGCACCCGCAGTTCACGGCCAGCCTGCACGGCATAGCATTTTTCCACACCGGGGAATGAAGCTCCAATTTTTTCCAGGTCTTCCAGGCGGCGGATATAGGTGGTCATGGTTTCTGATCTTGCCCCTGGTCGGGAAGCGCTGATCGCGTCAGCCGCACTTACCAATACGCCATAAGGGTTGGTGTGTGGCACTTCGTCGTGATGCGAGGCGACAGCGTTGACGATGTCCTCTGTTTCTCCGAAGCGCTTAACCAGGTCAGCACCCACAATTGCGTGCGAGCCTTCCACCTCGTGATTGATGGCCTTGCCAATATCATGCAGCAAGCCCGAGCGTTTGGCGGTGGTGATGTCGAGTCCCAGTTCCGCAGCCATCAAGGCCATGAGTTGTGCCACTTCAATGGAGTGATCCAATACATTTTGGGAAAAGCTATGCCGATAGTGCAGACGCCCCAACACTTTCACGATCTCTGGATGCAGTTGCGGGAGGCCCACTTTGAAAATAGCTTCTTCACCGTGCTTGAGAATCGCTTCGTCCATTTCCTGTGAGACTTTGGTGACAATTTCTTCAATGCGGGTCGGATGGATGCGTCCGTCCAGAATCAAGCGTTGCATGGCTTCCCGCGCTATTTCGCGCCGGACCGGATCGAAGCCGGAAAGCACGACTGCGTTCGGTGTGTCATCAATTAATACCGTAATGCCCGTAGCTGCTTCAAAAGCGCGAATGTTGCGTCCTTCGCGACCGATAATGCGGCCTTTAATTTCATCACCCGGCAGCGCAATGGTGGCAGTGGTCGTTTCAAAAGTATGCTCGCCGGCGTAACGTTGAATGGCCAGGCTGATGATCTGACGGGCCTTGGCCTCTGCGTGTCCTTTGGCTTCCTCAACGATGCGACGGGTCAGATTGGAAGCGTCTTTCACGGCCTCCTGTTCAACTTCTTTCAAGAGTTGGACGCGCGCTTCGGATTCTGAAATGTGGGAGATATGCTGCAATTGATCACGGCGTTGCTTGATCAGTTCGCCCATCTCCTTGCGTTGTTCCTCCAGTTCGACGATCTTTTGCTCCAGCAGTTCCTTTTGTTCGCGCGCCTTCTTTTCTTCCAGCACCATGCCTTCCAATTGCCGGTTGATCAGCCGTTCACGATCGGCCAGCCGTTGCTCCAAGCCGCTGAGTTCCTGCTTCCGGGTGGCGAATGACGCTTCGGTTTCCGCCCGGAGCTTCACCGCTTCCTCATTGGCTTTGAGTTTGGCTTCGCGGACTACGGCTTCGGCTTCGCGCCGGGCATTATCCTGGGTGAGTTGCTCTTGTTCCGCGCGCGCCCTTTGGTGGGCCTTCTCTTTGGAGCGGGTTAAGATGTAAGCAAGCAGGGCACCGACCCCGATCAGGGCGATCCCTTCCGCGAATACTACCAATTCTGCGAATAAAATCATTTCAAAGCCGGGCGTTGTCCAACTGTTTCAACCAACGCGTCGGTGTTAGAATACAATCCAATATTACATCGTGTGACTCTGTCGGAACTCCCTCACACGCTTGCCAGTCAAAGGCCACGCCCATTTTGAAACCCGTGATTTGGGATAACATCCGGTCGTAGTACCCCTTACCGCGGCCAAGTCGGCGGCCTGTATCATCAAACGCTACTCCAGGCACCAGCGTCAAGTCCAGTTGGTTTAATGCGTGAGCTGGACAATGTCCGGCCGGTTCCATTACCTCATACTTGCCTTTGACTAAATCACGCTTCGCATCTTCGATGCGGGCGGCTGTATAAGTCGCGCTGCGATTACTGAACCGGGGCAAGGCCACCTGTTTGCGCGCCTTCAAGGCCTGCGCGATAAGTGGTTGAATATCAATTTCGTCCGAAAGCGGGCAATACAGCAGGATGGAATTGCTTTGATGCCAAAGCGGGGTCGTGATTACGGCGGCACAGAGTTTTTCTGAAGCCAGTTTGCGTTCCACGCTGGAAAAAGACAGGTTTTGGGCGCGGTATTTTGCGCGCAACTCATTCTTGGTTAACATATAGAAGGACTATGCGCCGCTGACTGGTTTCCGGACTTGTGCGAACTGCGCCCGCCACTTTTCCACCCGTTCCTTGATTTTCTTTTCCACGCCTTGATCGGTTGGCTCGTAATAGCGCTTTTGTGCGCCCAGATAGTCCTGTGCCACAAAATGATCCGGATGAGAATGGGCGTATTGATAACCCGCTCCATGGCCCAATCGCTCGGCTCCGGCGTAATGTTTGTCCCGTAAATGTTCGGGCACAGCCAAAGTGCGCCCGGCGCGAACATCTTCCAGCGCGGCATCAATTGACGTAATCGAGCTGTTGCTCTTGTTGGCAGTCGCAATATAGATCGTCGCTTCGGCAATCGGAATCCGCGCTTCGGGCCAACCGACAAATTCCGCTGCCTGATGTGCCGCATTGGCCAGGACCAATGCCATGGGGTCTGCCAGGCCCACATCCTCGGCCGCGCAGATAACGATCCGCCGGGTAATGAAGCGCGGGTCTTCTCCGGCATGAATCATTTTCGCCAGCCAATAGAGTGCTGCATCGGGATCACTGCCGCGCATCGACTTGATGAACGCAGAAATCGTGTCGTAATGCGCGTCCCCATCTCCATCGTAAACGATCGCCTTCTTCTGAATGCTTTGTTCTGCTACGGAAAGGGTAATCCGAATGACTCCGTTGCTTTCCGGATTGGTAGTCAACGCTGCGATTTCCAGTGAATTCAAGGCCTTGCGCGCATCCCCATCCGAAAGCCGGGCGAGATGGCGTAAGGCCTCTTCGTCCGCCTCTATCTTCATGAAGCCCAGACCGCGCTCGGTATCGCTCAATGCCTGTTTGATCAGGGCGTATAAATCATCTTCCGTGAGCGGACGCAGTTCAAAGATTTGCGAGCGGGAAACCAGCGGCGAATTAACAAAGAAAAACGGGTTGTGCGTGGTGGCGCCAATCAGCCGGATAACGCCGCTTTCCACATCCGGCAGCAACACATCCTGCTGGGACTTATTGAAGCGATGAATTTCGTCCACGAACAGAATGGTGGACTGGCCGGTATTTTCCAGCCGGTTCATTGCCGCGGAGAGCACCCGCCGCATATCGGCTACATTGGATTCCACACCGCTCAACCGCTCAAATTTGGATTTGGTTTGCCGCGCGATAATTTGCGCGAGCGAAGTTTTACCGGTGCCGGGCGGCCCGTAAAAAATCAACGACTGAATGCGGTCCGCCTCAATGGCGCGCCGAAGCAGTTGACCGGGAGCGAGAATATGGCTTTGCCCGGCATACTCAGCGAGATTTCGGGGGCGCATGCGGGCCGCGAGCGGCATGGGACTAGTGCCAGCGGCCTTCGATGTCTCCGCCGCGGAAGCCGGGGGAGGGGTCACTGAGCCAAACAAATCGTCACGCGCCATTTCGCTAAGTTAATACCCAAAATAGAAAAACTCCAAAGCGGAAAGTGCGGGATAGCTACCTCCAATCTTCGGGGTGCGGATAGCCTTGTCTGCGTTTTTCCATGTCGTAATGCTGATGGAGATCGTGCTTATGCTTATCGCATAAACGAAAGCCAAGCCTGTCGTGTATCTTCCGGATAGGACTCCCGCTTCCGCGGATAAGGCTGTCCGCGCTCCTGTTTGACGACTGAACGCATCGTCAAAGGGCTTTGGGGTTGGTTGAAGTAAGTAGTCGCGCAGAACCTTAAAAAAGAAAAACCCCACCGTAATGCCGTGGGATTAACAGTTCCTTTGAACTTGAGGGAACAAGGGGAACCCGCCCAGGAGCATTCGACTTCCAGTTAAGGCCTGTCGGCAATTCCTTTGTGGGCCAGGGCTCCTTATATTTGAGCTTACGGTTCAAGGAGTTTGTTACTATACACGAACATGGCAGGGTAAATCTAAAATTGTATTCCAAAGAGCAGGTCACTGAGCAGATTCACATCTACTGTGACTGTTTAATGTATCGCTCACTCCGGCGGTTTTCTCAAGTTAAAAAAGCGTTTTAATGTTTCCTTCGACCGAAACTATTTGAAAACCATTTTGACAAACTCAAAAGCAACTGGTAGGACCTCCTACCATGAACACCATCGTGCGCCGCCGTCCCTCCCTCGTGGAAGAAGTCTGCGTGGAACTGGCCAACGAAATCCGCAAGGAAGCGTATGGCGAAGATGGCTGGCTGCCCGCAGAACGCGTGATGGCCTCTAAACTCGGAGTCAGCCGCAATGTCTTCCGTGAGGCTGCCAAACGGCTGGAGTCGCAGGGATTGATCGAGGTGCAGCACGGTCGCGGCATCAAGGTGGTTCACCATTTGCATAAACCACTCAATGGCTCGCTCGCTTATTTGATTCCGGAACCGGTGGAACGGCTGCGGCAGTTGATGGAGGCCCGTTTCATTATTGAGCCGGAAATGGCCCGGCTGGCTGCGCAACGGGTGAAGGCGGGCGATTTGCGTGACTTCCGCAAAGCACAAGCAGGATTGGCGCAGGCTGAAACGGTGGAGGAAGCAGCGCGATATGATTTGGAATTTCATCAAGCTCTGGCGCGGGCTGCGGGCAATAAAGCGCTCGGTTTGGTGCTCGATTCCCTGGCGGAGTTGGGCAAGGAGAGCCGTCGTCATACCATTTCCTACGCCGGTATCAATCGGGCTGTGGGACATCATCAGCGCATTCTGGACGCCGTGGAGAAGCATCAACCGGATGAAGCGCATGCGGCCATGCGTTTTCATTTGGAAGGCGCCGCCTCAGATTTGGAAAAGCACCTTAAAACCCCAATCAAACCGACGGAGAAATAATGCGTTGTCCGTCTTTCCATGCGCTTTTTTGTCAGCGAAGTTTCCGTTGGCTGTGCTGGGTTACTCTCGTCTTAAGCTGCCTGACGGGCAGAGGTGAATTGCCTGCGGCCGCGTCGCGCCCGATCGATTTCGTCAAAGATATTCAGCCCATCTTTGCCACGCATTGTTATGAATGCCATGGCGGGAAACGTCAGAAGAACAATCTGCGGCTGGATAATAAAGCTTCGGCCTTGAAAGGGGGCGATTTTGGTCCGGAATGGATCGCTGGGAACAGCGCGGGGAGCCATTTAATTCAATTAGTCGCTGGTTTGGTGGAAGATAAAATCATGCCCGCGAAAGGTGAGCGTCTCACCGCGAATGAAATAGGTTTACTGCGTGCATGGATTGATCAAGGCGCGGTGTGGCCGGATGGTGTGGACCTGGTTACGTTGCCAAACCGTACGAATCACTGGGCCTTCAAATCCGTCGTGCGACCCTCTGTGCCAGTTGCGAAAAATTCACGGTGGGGAATAAATCCAATTGATGCCTTTATCCTCGCGCGCCTCGAAAAGGAATCGTTTGGGCCTTCAGTAGAGGCTGATCGTCGCACGCTCATTCGTCGTTTAAGTTTTGATTTGCTGGGGTTGCCGCCCAGTCCAGAAGAAGTGGAGAGTTTCGTGCAGGATAAACGCAAGGATGCGTATGAACGGTTGGTGGATCGTTATCTGGCTTCACCTCATTACGGCGAATATTGGGCGCGCCATTGGCTCGATGTCGCGCATTACGCAGACACGCACGGTTTTGAACGCGATCAACGCCGGGATAATGCCTGGCCGTACCGCGATTACGTCATTCGTTCCCTCAGCGAAGATAAACCGTACAATCAATTCATTCGCGAACAAATCGCTGGGGACATCATCGCCCCTACCAATGCGGATGCTGTTATTGCCACGGGTTTTCTCGCTGCGGGTCCGTGGGATTTTGTGGGGCAGGTGGAAACCAGGAGCGATATGCTGCGTCGGGCTGCGCGCGCTGATGATTTGGATGATATGGTGACGGCGGTGATGACGTCCACCATTGGTCTTACGGTGAATTGTGCCCGTTGCCATGACCATAAGATTGATCCCATTTTGCAATCGGAATACTACGGACTTTGGGCGGTTTTCGCAGGTGTCAAACGTGGAGAGCGCGACATTAGCGTGGCCGAGGCGCAAGCGTACACGAATCAACTCAAGTCTATTGAGCGGGACTTGCGGGAGGTCAATGCCACGATCGCGCATCTCGAAGGCAAGCCCATCAGCCTCGCAGACATCGCAGGTGGTGGTAATGGTGCCGGGACTGGCCAGAATGGGCTGGGGATTGATCCCCGTAACGGCAAACCTTCTCCAGATAAACTCGGCTATCTCGATAATATCCGCAGCAATATCTTCGTTCGGACTACCTCTCCCTTCGTCGATGGCGTGGTCATTCCGGATGGCGGACGGGATGGCCGGACGCCCGTGCCGGTTAGTTCAACCGGCTTGCAAGTGACTGACGTTCCAGCTACTTCAGCCAAAGCCTGGGATGCCATTCGTAATGGTCCTGTGAATAGCCAATTCTCTACGGAATTGGACGGCGTGAATTACGATAGCAAAGGACATTCGCTGCTCGGACTTCACGCGAATGTGGCGATTACCTTTGATCTGAATGCGCTTCGTCAGACCAATGGCTGGCAGAACACCCGCTTTCAGGCAACGGCGGGCTACGGCGGCAAGTTGGAGATGAAAGGTGCGGATATTCGCATTTATTTAGATGGCCGGATCGCTTTGCTGCGGGCGGGCATCGGACGGAATGATGGCGCGATTGCGATTGATCTGCCGATTTCGACGGAAATTCGATTTCTCACCTTAATGGTGACTGACGGTGGCAACGGGATTGCGCACGATCAGGTTTTCTTTGGTGATGCGAAGTTGGTGCGCGATGACAAGCGGCAACCAGTCGAAGGTGACCGTGCGGAATTGACTCGTCTGAAATCACAGCGCGACGGTTTGGAAAAGGCTCGTAAAGAATTAAAAATACCGGCGAAAGTTTATGCCATTCTCACCGAACCGCCGCCCGTAGTTCACGTCTTACGGCGCGGCGATCCCGAAGCTCCAGATAAAGCCGCTCCTCCAGCGGCCATCGGATGCCTCGCAGGCATGAACGCTCCGCTGGGCAATGAAGCCACGGCCGAAGGTCAACGTCGTCTTGCCCTGGCGGACTGGATTGTCGATCCGAAAAATCCGTTGACCCGCCGGGTCATCATGAACCGCCTGTGGCATTATCATTTTGGCGTCGGTATCGTGGATACGCCGAGCGATTTCGGTCTCGGTGGGGGCAAGCCATCGCATCCGGAATTGCTCGATTGGCTGGCTGAAGAATTCGCCACTCGCGGTTGGTCGCTCAAAGCTATGCACCGCTTGATCGTGACCAGTGCCACCTATCGGCAACAATCGATATGGAATGAGAAAGCCGCTCGCGTCGATGCGGGCAATCGTTTGCTCTGGCGCATGAACCCGCGCCGTCTCGAAGCCGAAGCCTTGCGCGATGCCGTGCTTTCTGTTTCCGGCACGCTCAACGAAGCCACAGGTGGTCCCGGCTTCCATGATTTTGATTACACGGAAGGTTACGCGCCGGTCTATCGTTATATCACTGCGGATTCTCCTGAATTGTGCCGCCGCACGATTTATCGCTTTACCGTTCGCAGCACACCCGATCAGTTCATGAACACGCTGGATTGCCCCAATCCGTCCAATCTTACGCCTGCGCGTATCGCCACGACCACTGCTTTGCAATCACTCGCGTTGCTCAACAACGATTTCATGCTCAAACAAGCGAATCATCTGGCGGACCGCATCACTCGTGAAACAGGCCCATCCGCGGAAAAGCAAATCGACCGCGCTTTTGCTCTGACGCTTGCCCGATCGCCAAGTCGCACCGAGAAATCCGCTGCCCTCCGCCTCGTCCAGCGCGAAGGTCTGTTTCACCTCTGCCGCATGCTCTACAACGCCAACGAATTTGTTTACGTGGATTAATGTATGGATCGAATGCTTAGTAATTCCAATTCCCGCTGGCTTACCCGCCGCAATTTCCTCTGGGAACTTGGCGGCGGCCTCGGCGGTGTGGCACTCACTGCTCTGCTGGCCGAATCCGGTTTGTTGCGCGCCAGTGAAACCAGCGCACACACCGCCTTGCCGCACTTTGCGCCGCGTGCCAAGCGCGTTATTCAAATCTTTTGCCCCGGCGGCCTGAGCCATGTCGATACGTTTGATTACAAACCGGAACTCGAAAAGCGAGCGGGCAAACCGTTCGATCCGGATGGCAAACTACAGTTCTTCGCCTCCAAGCCCGGCAATTGTCAGCCTTCTTTTTGGAAATTTCGCCAACACGGTCAATGTGGACGTTGGGTGTCCGATTTGTTTCCGCGCCTGGCTCAATGTGTGGATGATCTGGCGTTCATCAACTCGATGACCAGCAAGACCGCGTTGCACGGACCGGCCTGTTTCATGATGAATACCGGCTTTATTCGTCCGGGCTTTCCCTCAATGGGCGCTTGGGTGACTTACGGTCTGGGTTCAGAGAATCGTGATTTACCTGCTTTTGTCGTTCTGCCGGATACGCGGGGATTGCCACCGGGTGGCCCGGTCAATTGGGGTGCTGGCTTCTTGCCGGCGGTGCATCAGGGGACGGTGATCGAAACAGTTAAAGGGCGGGCTCCGATTGCGGATTTATTTCCCCAGAATCAAACCAATATCACTGCCCAATCCGACGTCGATGGCCGCGAATTTCTGCAAACGCTCAACGAACAACATCGCGTGCAGCACGCTGGCAATACGGAACTGGATGCGCGCATTTCCGCTTATGAACTCGCCGCCCGTTTGCAACTCAGCGCGCCGGACGTCACCGATCTTTCGCGTGAAAGCGAGGCCACTCGTCAACTGTACCAATTGGATCACGAAGAAATAGGCTCGTTCGGGCGTCAATGTCTCCTCTCGCGGCGGATGATCGAACGCGGAGTGAGGTTTGTGCAAATTTATTGCGGCGCAGAAAATACTCAGGCTAAAAAAATCCGGCCCAATTGGGATTCACACGAAGATCTGGTGCGCGATCATGGTTACTGGGGTGCAGTGCTTGATAGTGGCGCGAGCGCATTATTAATGGATTTGAAAGCCCGCGGCTTGCTTGATGAGACGCTGGTAATCTGCACGACGGAGTTTGGCCGCCAGCCCGGTGCCCAAGGTGGCAAAGGCCGCGACCACAATCCCGGCACGTTCACCGCCTGGATGGCTGGCGGAGGCATTCGTGGCGGCGTCGCTTACGGTCAAAGCGATGAACTCGGCTTCAAAACCGGCGAGAATCCGACCTATTGCTACGATCTGCATGCGACTGCGCTGCATTTGCTGGGCCTCGATCACGAGAAATTAAGTTTTTATCACAACGGCATCCAACGTCGCCTGACGGACGTTCATGGCCAGGTCATCCAGGAGTTGCTCGCATGAGATTTTTCCGCCCCTCTTTTCAAGCCGCCATCTTCGCAACGTCGCAAGTTCTCATTTTTGCCAGTTTAATTGGTTTTTCCCTTTGCGGAGCGGGAGCCGCTCCAGCGGTGGATTTTTCCAAACTGCCAGCCCCGGCGCAACGTCCAGTTGATTTCGTCAAAGACATCCAACCTATCTTTGAAAAAGCCTGTTACTCTTGTCACGGGCTGGAAAAGCAGAAGGGCGGTTATCGGCTCGATGCCAAAGTTCCCGCCTTTACCAGTGGTGATGAACATGCGCCGAATATTGTCGCCGGAAAGAGCCTGAGCAGCCCGTTGATCCATTTCGTTGGCGGTTTGGTGGACGATATGTTGATGCCGGCGAAGGGTGAACGACTGACCGCTGAACAAATTGGTCTGCTGCGGGCCTGGATCGATCAAGGAGCGGTTTGGCCGGAGAACGCGGACAAGGTTAAAATTACGGACAAGTTTGATTGGTGGTCATTGAAACCCGTGCAAAAACCATCGGTGCCTCAACTCCGGGGCAAAGATATTCAATGGGCCCACAACCCCATCGACGCATTCATTTTGGCGAAACAACACGAGAAAGGACTTTCATTCTCACCGCCGGCGGATCGTTACACTTTGATTCGCCGTGTTTACTTTGATCTGATTGGTTTGCCACCCACTCCCGAAGAAGTAGAGGCCTTTGTCGCCAGCCCCGATTCGCAAGCTTACGAAAAACTGGTGGATCATTTATTAGACTCGCCGCAGTACGGCGAACGTTGGGCGCGGCATTGGCTGGATGTCGTTCATTACGGGGACACGCACGGTTACGATAAAGACAAACCGCGCCCCAATGCCTGGCCGTATCGTGATTACGTTATTCGCGCTTTCAATAACGACAAGCCGTACAGCCGCTTTGTGCAGGAACAGTTGGCTGGCGATGCCCTCTTTCCGGACACGGAGGATGGAAATACTGCATTAGGCTTTATTGCGGCCGGCCCATGGGATTTCATTAGCCACGCCGAAGTGCCGGAAACCAAATATGACGGCAAAGTGGCCCGCAATCTCGATCGCGACGACATGGTTTCCAATACCATGAATACCTTTTGCAGTGCTACGGTGCAGTGTGCCCGTTGTCACAACCACAAGTTCGATCCCATTTCGCAGGAGAATTACTACGAGTTGCAAGCCGTGTTTGCCGCGTTGGATCGGGCCGATAAGCCATATGATATTGATCCCGGCATAGCTCAAAAGCGCACTGAATTGACCGCGCGCAAAAGCGAGTTAAAACAAAAGCAAACCGCAATCGAAGAAAAGTTGAAGCAATTCGGTGGCGAAACGCTGGCGGAATTTGACCGGCAAATTGCCCCTCTGTCTAAGGCCGAGGCAGCGAAGAAAAAGGACCCGGTCGCGCGCCCGGATGTTTACCCACAGTACGGTTACCACAGCAAAATCGAAGCGACCGCAGATCAAATTAAATGGGTCCAGGTGGATTTAGGCGAATCCGTCAAAATGGATCACGTCACTTACGTGGCTTGCTACGATGATTTTAATAATATCGGCGCCGGGTTTGGCTTTCCGGTGCGCTTCAAGATCGAAGTGTCGGACGATGCGGATTTCAAAATCGGCGTCACGGTTATTGAGGATCGCACTGCGGAAGATGTGCCAAACCCGGGCACGGTTCCGCACACGGTGAAGCTGACGGACAAGTCTGGGCGCTATATTCGTTTCACGGCGACCAAGCTGGCGCTACGCAAGCAGGATTACATTTTTGCGCTCGCTGAACTGAGTGTCTTCGATGCAATGGGAAAAAATGTGGCTTTCGGTAAACCTGTTTCCTCGCTGGACTCAATTGAGGCGGGTGATCGCTGGCGCAAGACCAATCTAGTGGACGGGTTGTTTCCGAAAACGGTGATTCAAGGGGACAGCGAAGCGCTCGCGCAATTGCGTCAGCAGCGCAGTGCGTGGCTGGATAAAGTGACCGATGCGCAGACCAAGGCGGAAAATGCGGCGGTGCAGCGTGAACAGACCGAAGTGAACCAGCAACTCGGCCAATTGCCGCCGCCGAAGCTGGTTTACGCGGGGATGGTTTATTCTGGCAGTGGAAATTTTCGCGGCACGGGTCCGGATGGCGGCAAGCCAAGGGCGATTCACATTTTGGCGCGCGGCGATGTGCGGAATCCCGGCAAAGAAGTCGTTCCCGGCACTGTGCCTTTCATTCGCGGAGTAGCTTCCGAATTTAAAGTGCCTGCGAGCGAATCGGAGAATCTGCGGCGCGTAGCGTTGGCCCGCTGGATTACTGACGAACGCAATCCGTTGACGTGGCGCACGATCGTCAATCGGCTTTGGCTCTATCATTTCGGCCGGGCGATTGTCGATTCACCGAATGATTTTGGCCGCATGGGGCAACAGCCGACTCATCCAGAGTTGCTTGATTGGCTCGCTGCAGATTTCCGTGACCATGGACAGTCTTTAAAACGCCTGCATCGCTTGATTGTTACCAGTGCGACTTACCGGCAATCTTCGCAAAGCAACGAAACCTTCGAGAAAATCGATGCGAACAACGCTTATCTCTGGCGGATGAACCGGCGCAAGCTGGAAGCGGAAGCGGTGCACGATAGCGTGCTGATGGTTGCGGGCCAACTGGATCTCAAGATGGGTGGGCCGGGCTTTCAGGACTTTGTCGTTGAACGGCCAGAGCATTCGCCGCATTACGAATATCAATTGCATGATCCGGAAGACCCGAAGGCGCATCGGCGTTCTATTTATCGTTTTATCGTGCGTTCACAACCGCAACCGTTCATGACCACGCTCGATTGCGCCGATCCTTCCATGTCGGTCGAAAAACGGAATGAAACCGTGAATGCGTTGCAGGCGCTTGCGTTGATGAACAATAAATTGACTGTGGCTATGGCCAAACATTTTGCGGAACGCGTGGAAAAGCTGGCCAGTGAGCCGGATAAACAAGTGAGGGTTGCATACAAATTGGCTTTGGGCCGCGATCCATTGCCGGACGAATTGCAGAAACTGACGGATTACACCAAGCAATACGGCCTGGCCAACACCTGTCGTGTGATTTTAAACCTGAACGAATTTTCGTTCGTGGACTGATTTGCGTATGAAAAACAATTCTCTCTGGCACCAGCGCGCGAAACAACCACGGTCCGTCAATCGCCGGGAATTTCTATGGCAATTCGGCGGTGGCCTTGGTGGCGTAGCGTTGGCCAGCCTGCTTGGCACGGAGGGCTTGCTGGCGGGCGAGGGGACAGCGTCAAACAGTAGCAGTTACATGGCGTTTCCCGTGAAAGCCAAGCGGGTAGTGCAACTCTTCATGGCTGGGGCGGCGAGTCATGTGGATATGTATGACTACAAACCGGAATTAGAAAAGCGCAATGGTGAGCCGTGGGACCCGGGCGAATCGGTAGAGTTATTTCAGAACGGGCATGGTTCCACTTTTGCATCGCCGTGGAAGTTTAAGCCGTATGGCCAAACGGGAAAAATGCTGAGTGACATTGTGGCTCCCTTCGGTGACGTCGTTGATCAAATGGCCTTCGTCCATAATCTCGTGGGCAAAACCGGCGTCCACAGTTCCTCGACCCTGCTGCAAACCACGGGCTTTCAACTGCCCGGTTTTCCCGGCATGGGCGCGTGGGTGAGTTATGGGCTCGGAAGCATGAATCAAAATCTGCCCACGTTTGTCGTGCTGCCGGATCATCGTGGCTTTCCTTCCAACGGCCAGAAGAACTGGGATTCGGCTTTTCTTCCGGCGCAACATCAGGGGACGATCATTAAGCTCGGCACGGCGAATCCGATCGAAGATTTGTTTCCGCCCAAAACGGATTTCATTAATCACGATAGTGATACCGCAGCGTTGAAAGTGTTGAATCAATTGAATCAGGAGCACGCGCAGACGCGGCAAGGGGATTCCCGATTGGAAGCACGTATTCGCAGTTATGAATTGGCGGCGAAAATGCAATTGGCCGCGCCCGAAGCGCTGGATATTTCCAAAGAACCGGACTACATCCAGGATATGTACGGTATCGACCGCACGACGAAACAATGGCCTAAGGAAATCAATGCGCGAGAAGAGGCGGATTATTTTGGCCGCAAATGTCTGGTCGCCCGACGCTTGTTGGAACGCGGCGTGCGCTTTGTGCAAATCTGGTCGGGTAACGACAATAGTTTTCCACGTCGGAATTGGGATTCACACGAAGACGTCGAACGCGATCACGGCCCGCTCTCGCTCGGCATGTCACGCGGCGCTGCGGCGTTGATCAAAGATTTAAAACAACGCGGCATGCTCGAAGACACGTTGATTTTGTGGACAACAGAATTTGGCCGCATGCCGTGCGCGCAAAGCGGCAAAGGGCGAGATCATAATCCCTTTGTGTTCACGAACTGGCTTTGCGGCGGTGGTATCAAGCCCGGTGTCACGTATGGTCCCAGTGATGAATGGGGTTACAAACCTGCCGACCGCAATAATCCTACGCAGGTTTACGACATTCACGCGACAATGCTGCGTCTGCTGGGTATCGAACACACGAAACTGAACTTTCGCCACAACGGAATCGATCGCCGTCTCACGGATGTTCACGGTCATGTGATCAACGAGTTGCTGGCGTGATGTAGCGTCAGGCATCCTTGCCTGACGGTGAGCGCGGCTGGAAGCCGCGC
>JBEHZA010000014.1:0-24234 GCA_048497895.1 Verrucomicrobiota bacterium | reverse complement strand
TCACCGCAATGGCATCCACATCCGGAAAGGCCGCTTGTAAATCTTCGCCGGCCGTCCACATCTGGAATTCCCGCATACCCGGCGTATCAATGACGAGGCCGCCTTGCGGCAGCATAATCATCTCGCGCCAACTGGTCGTGTGCCGGCCTTTCGCATCGTTGGCCCGTACTTCCATGGTGGCCTGAATATCCTCACCATAAAGCCGGTTGATCAGGCTGGATTTGCCCACACCGGAAGAACCGATGAAAACAATGGAAACACCGGAGCGGATAAACTCCTGCGTCCCTTTCATCCCTTTGCCCGTAGTAGCGCTGACCACAATGATGGGCGCTTCGCCCACGGATTGCTTCGTACGTTCGAGACGGGCAGGCAGATCCTCGCAGAGGTCGGCCTTGTTCAGAATCACCACCGCGCGCGCGCCGCTTTCATTGACCATCGCCAGATGCCGTTCCAAAAGGCGGGGATTAAAGCTTTGATCCAGCGCCTGCACGACAAAAGCAATGTCGATATTCGTAGCCAGCACTTGCTCTTTGGTTTCACGGCCGGAGGCTTTGCGGGAAAGCTTGGTTTTACGCGGCAAAACGTGATGAATAACGCCTTTGCCTTCGTTGGGAAAAATCTGCACTGCTACCCAATCACCCACTTTGGGAAGATCGGCCTCGGATTTGGCGTGGTGAAGCACCTTGCCCGCGATTTGTGCGGATAACTCGCCTTGAGGTGTCAGAACGAGATAATTGTGCTTATCCTCGACGGCCACCCGGGCGAGTTCAAAACCTTTCGCATGGAACTCGGCGAAGCTGGCCGCTATCGCTTCATTCCAGCCGAGCGACTCCCAGGTCATCAAGTCATCCGGCATACATTTGGCAGTCGATCATCATTAGGGGGGTGATTCTACACGTTTAAACGGGAAAAAGACAATACCGATGGGAATGGGGGGAAATTAAAGCCAGTGCGATAGATGCCTGGAGCACGTTCCGTTGATCTTAACGGCCACCTCAATCGCCAAACGGGTTATAGGAACTTCTCTCACTGGAAAAAGGCGGGGGGATGTGCCACCACGCCGACAAATGCTCCCCCAGAGGGTTTGCTGGAGCACGTGATGATAGAACCTAACGCACTCAGACTGATCCACAAAACTTTAAACTCGTATTTCCGGTTTCAGTAATTTCCCAGTGATTTGTCTTTTTCAGCGGAACCATCATTACATAAAAAAGCACGCGAGCTGTTTGCTCGCGTGCTTTCCTGAACTAAACCACTTAAATCGCAGTTTTAATCTCCTGCATTGATTGACCACATGCCGGTCTGCCAGCCAAGGTTCGTACGATTCGTACGCCCCAGCGTTTCACCCGGGCTTAACAATTCCACGTGGCCATCTGCCATCAGGAAATTGACCAACCCGTTATGGTAAGCCGTGGTATCTTGCGTCGGCAGTACCGGAGTCCAGTTGGCGGTGAAATGACTATTCGCATTCGGAATCCAAGATTGGCCGTAGCCGGAAATATTGCCTTCGCCTACCCATTCCGTCAGGAAAATCGTTTCCGCTCCGGCTTGAACCATCCCGCCGCGCACAGCCAATTGTTGATACGGATCCGGATCGGTATCCGCTCCCCACGTCGCTTGATCCAGCGAATTCCAACTGGAACTTGAGCCGTTGGACCAGTTCAGGCCCATGCCGGTAGCACTGGCGGAGTTAGGAGGCCAGCTCGTCCCATACAAGTTAATCCGTGTCGCTCCCCCGCCCGTGTCATAGGCCGCCATATCATGCCGGGTCATCGCATAACTTCGACGCTGCACCGCCGTATTCCAAGCTGCCGTGTAAACTGGGATTTTATCGGCCGGACAAATAATCACCTTCAACGGCTTTGTCAGCGAAATGCAACAACTCCGTTTGTCGCCCGCACTTCGAGACCCACCCAAATAACCATCCATTAAGTCATCCCAGGTCCAATCTGTATTGCCGCCGATGCGGAGGTTGGAATAAGGAAACTTGTCCTTGTTATCGTCGAGATACATCGTTTGAGCCGTCGCCATTTGCTTCAAGGAACTCGTGCATTTGGCCGCCATCGCTTTCGATTTAGCTTTGGCCAGGGCTGGCAGGAGCATTCCGGCTAAAATGGCGATAATCGCGATCACCACCAACAGCTCAATTAAGGTAAATGCTCTTACCCCCTTGGGTTTACGAAAATGGACCAGATAAATCGGCATATATAATACTCTTGTTGAGGGTTATTGTTGCCCCCAAACCTAACCAATTGGGGGAGAAATTGCCATAGGCATTTCTGCCTATTTAAAACAGTAATGAAAAATCAGAGCAGTTATTATTCCTATTCAAAATACTTTCACCCACATCAACATTATTAGACACTCTTTCTTCAAGTCGATTTTCATCCACAGAACAGACATATCCCCACCCATTAACCAGTTATTCTTTAACGCGTTATAAAAGAAAAAACACGCAGGACTTACGTCCCGCGTGTCGGCTGTAAAAAAACGTGCTGTGAAGGAGAACTAATCCCCCGGAAGAATCGACCACATACCGGTGGAATACGAAAGCGTTGTCCTGTTCGTGCGTCCTAAGGTTTCGGCCGGATTCAGGAATTCCACGTGACCATCCACCATCAGATAGTTCAGCAAGCTATTATGGTAGTTTTTCAAATCAACCGCCGGAGAGACCGGAGTGGCCCCATTCGCCGGATTATGATCGTTGGCGCTTAGAATGTAAGCTGTTCCGTAGCCCACGATGTTGGCCTGATAAGGCCGTTCGGTCATCAGGATTGTGCCCACACCGTCCTGCACAGTGTTTCCGCGCACAGACGTCTGGTTATACGGATCAGGATCAGTGGACGCGTTATACGCCCCGGTCACTTTGTCATTCGTATTCCAGCCGAAGTTGTTTTGGCTGGCGCCGCTGGGCGTATCGCTCCAGTTCAACCCCACCCCCGTTTGATTGACGGAACTTGGCGGCCAATCATTGGCATGCACCGGCCCGGCTGAAGCATAGCCCGCGCCGGACACGAAGGCCGTTCCAGTGGGCACAGGGCCCATATCATGCCGGGGCACAGCGTAGGTGCGCCGTTGAACTGCTTGTCCAGCCGCATTGATGTTCCACGCGTTCAAAGCATCTGGAACCTTGTCCGCCGGGCATAACACCACTGGGAGTTTCGCCCCTTTGACACTCGTGCCGTCCGATTTCTTGCCATTTAAATCAAGAGAACCGCCCAGGTAATTATTCAGCATGTCATCCCAGGTCCAGTCCGCGCTGCCATTCAAACGCAAATTGGCAAAGACCACCTTGTCCTTGCTGTCATCCATATACATCATGTGCGCCGTGCCGATTTGCTTCAGGCTATTGGTGCACTTGGCCGCTTGCGCCTTCATCTTGGCTTTCGCTAAAGCCGGCAAAAGCATCCCAGCCAGAATCGCAATAATCGCGATTACGACCAACAATTCAATCAGGGTGAAAGCTTGCGAAAGCAGCTTTTTACGATAACTCGTGGAACTACAATGTTTATTCATACTCTCTACTACTGGTCAGTCGCGCAAATTTTGCCGGGATCATTCCCAATCATATACCGAACCCGTGTCAGGCCCGGCATCACACCATTGCACAACTCAAGTTTAAGTGACGTTTGCGACCGGTAATGGTTACAGCCAAACCATGCGTTTGGCAATGGCCACCCGTTTTTAATGAATGATTAAAATCGTAACACTCTCAACTATAAATAGATAAGAATGAAATTAATTTATGATCTTCCATTAAGAAACGCCGCCATCTAATGGCTTGAATTGAACGAAGATCTCATTCCTGTTTTCGTCGGATTTGGCACCTTTACCCCGCAACCGAGCACATAACAGCGTCTGTTCCAGACACATAGATTTTCAGGCCGGATAGCATAATCCGGATCGAAGATAAATCCCCTCGCTGCCTTCACCTGAAATGACTGTCAAAACTTATTCGGGCCGGGCGCTTTTCTCCCAAATGTCGCGGCTGGATAACAAATGTCGGATTTAGATAATTAATTCGAATCGTAAATACACCTAATTCTCGTTGAATAGAGAAGCAGTCAAACCATCCCTCAAAAATTATGAAAAAATTCGTGTCCCTTCGAATGACAGTGACCGCTTTAGCCATTGCCCTTTCAACTGTCCTGACGTCTGCGGCGGACTATCTCATCGTGGATCTTGGGCCAGGAGCAGCCAATGCCATCAACAATTCCAATCAGGTCGTTGGCACCAGCACCAGTTTGCCTACACTTTGGAATTATGACGGCGTCAATGTGACTAAGGTTACCTTGCCGCTGATCTATTCCGGTGGCTATTCACCCAGTGGTTCTGCTGCGGGTATCAACGACCATGGTACGGTTGTAGGAACTTCATCGGCGATTGTTTACAGTTACATCGACGAAATGTGTATGGAATATAACTTAGTTGGTTCCCACGCCTTCGCTTGGAATCCTTCAACCCCGAATGGAACAAATGGAACGACTATCGACTTGACTCCTGAAGTTAGTAGTTTGACTGGGAACGTAGCCCCTGATAATACGGATTATTATTTGACTTCAGCTTTCGCGGTCAATAATTCCGGTACCGTGGTGGGCGATTTCTGGTATTTTGCTCTGTTTAACCATGGATTTACGTGCAGTACCAACGGGGCCGGGATTCAATCGTGGATTCCTTATTTCACGGCAATTGACAATGAGGAATCCTATCCCAAGGCGATCAATGCCAGCGGGACGATTGTTGGTGCCGCTACCGGTGATGATCCTGATGCCCCGGATATGTATGCCGCCAATGGCTTCACCCAGTTTGAGCGCGCCTTTGCATTAGGCAGCACTCTCACCAATCTGTTGTGTTTTCAAGGCACCCCGACCGCTTGGACCAATTCCAGTCAGGCATGGGCGATTAATACCTCGGGCCAGATTGCCGGGATCTCACACAATGATGACAATACAGCGTGGATAGCGTGCTTTTGGACCAATGGAAGTCCATCCAGCATCGTCGCGCTTGGCCCATCGGGTCTCTTCAGCTATGCTACCGGAATTAATGACTCCGGAACCGTGATTGGATTTGAAACAATTGCTGGAGCCTTCATCTACGATGGGACGAATGGCTATCGTCTCTTAAGCACCCTTGTCCCGGCAAACTCTGGATGGTTCCTGAACTCTGTCAGCGGTATAAATTCAGCCGGTTATATTTCAGGAACTGGAACTACCAATGGACAACAGCATGCCTTCCTGCTGGTTCCTCAGCCTTAGCTGAACGGCCATCAGCAACTGCCTTGCGCCGCTAAAAGCAAACACGCGGGACAAAGGTCCCGCGTGTTGTGTGAAAAGAGGTTAAAGCCAGAGAGCTAATCCCCCGCCAGCACCGTCCACATCCCGCTCGAGAGCGAAGTCAATGTTCGGTTCGTCCGCCCCAAAGTTTCGGCCGGATTCAGGAACTCCACATGACCATCCACCATGAGATAATTCATGAGGCTGTTGTGATAAGTCTTTAAATCCACCGCCGGATAGACCGGATTACGTGTGTTCGGTTAATTATTTCCACGCAATAATCGTAACCGGTATTTTATCAGCGGGACACAGCACCGCTGGGAGCTTTGCCCTCTTCACGCTCGTATCGTCTAACTTCGTTCCGTTCAAATCCAGCGATCCGCCCAAATAATTATTTGGCGGAAGTTTGCGTACTTGTGCCGGATGCCGCCACCGGCTTTTGCCAGCCGCCACCCAGCGATTTCACCAGCGAAACTGCCGCCACCAGTTGCTGACCTTGCAGTCGCACCACTTCACGCTCCTGTTCGATCGCCGCCGTCTGCGCCGTCGAAACTTCAAGGTAGGTAACCAATCCTGAATGATAACGGTTGGATGCAATTTCCAACGTCCGCTTCGCCGATAATAACGCAGCGGTTTGCGCCGCCGTTTGTGCCGTGAGCAGTCCTTGCGCCGTTAAATTATCTTCCACTTCGTTAAAGGCGACCAGCACACTTTGGCGGTACTGCGCCACTGTTTCTTCGTATGCCGCTTTGGCAATCGCCAGATTGGCGCGGTTGCGCCCGCCTTCAAATAAAGGCACCGAAAGCGATGGCCCCACAGCCCACATGCGGCTCGGCCAATTGAATAACGTTCCAATATCCAGACTGTTCAACCCGGCCATGCCGTTGAAACGGACCGACGGATAAAAGGCCGTTTGCGCAATCCCCACGTTCGCATTTGCCACCGCCATTAAACGTTCTGCCGATGCCACATCCGGACGCCGCTCCAATAATTCCGAAGGCAACCCCACCGGCACTGGTGGCGGCGTTAAATCCAACGGCCGTTCCGGCAAACTAAAAACAGTCGCCGGTTGGCCGGTGAGCAAAGCAATCGCATGCTCCAGGCGCGCGCGTTGCAACGCCACGGAAGGCAATTGCGCCTCGATGGTTTTCAACAACGTCTCGGCCTGGGAAACGTCCAGGTCCGTCGCAATGCCGCCTGCGCGCCGGTTGCGCGTCAGTTCCAGTGCCTGCTGGAGTGAAGCCACATCTTTCACCAGCAAAGCCCGCTCCGCATCCAGCGTGCGCAACGCAAAATAATCCGTCGCCACTTCCGCCTGAATGGAAAGTTTAACCGATTCCAAATCCGCTGCATCCGCCTGCAAGCGCGCGTTAGCGGCCTGGACGTTCTTGCGCACACGTCCCCACAGATCGAACTCGTAGCTCAAATCCAGCGGGATCGTAAAATTACTGTAATTATTTGGTTTCCCGGCCCGCACGCCGTTTTCCGGGCGGTTCGAGGAATCCCGGTTGCGCGTGGCGGAACCAGCTACGCTCAGATTCGGATACAAATCAGCTTTTGCCACATTGACCGACGCGCGCGCCTGTTCAAAGCGGGCGAAAGCAGCTTTAAGTTCCTGGTTTGCCCCGGCCGCCTGGATTTCTAATCCATTCAGCGTCGGGTCGCCAAAAATCTCCCACCATTTATCCTTCGGCAAATGCGCTTGTGGCGCCGCCACTTTCCAATCATTCGTGTTCCCTGCAAACGCAGACGGCAGAGGAGCCGTCGTTGCTGCTGGTGTTTTGTATTCCGGCCCGACCGCACAGCCGCTGAAACCTGCGAGCAGGACCAGCCCACCCGCTAACGCCGTCAGACGCAGGGAAACACTCGCGGAAATTAAAAAAGCGCGCGCGTTCATTTATCCTGTCCGGCCTTGTCAGCCTCCGCCACCCGCACCACCGCTCCAGAAGTCAACGAATCCGCTGGGTTCAGAATCACCCGATCATGCACCGTAATGCCGCTGAGAATTTCCAGCGTCCGGCCAAAGTCACGCCCCAGCGTTACCGGGTGCAACTTCACCTGCCCATCCGTTCCCACCACCGCCACTTGCGGACCTTCCGAACGGAACAATAGCGTGTTTGCCGGCACCGTGATCTCGGCATCCCGTTTCACATCGTTGAACCGCACCTGCACATAACTTCCGGGCAAGATTTCGCCCTTCGTATTATCCACTTCCAATTCGGTCAACAGCGTGCGGGAAGTCGCATCCATGGACCCGGAAGTCCGCACTACCTTGGCCGGAAAAATGTGACCGGGCATTTCCTGCAACATCAGGTCAGCGGTTACTCCCGGCACAATGCTGCGCGCCATGGTTTGGGGCACGCGGGCAAACACCCGCAACGTGCGCGTTTCCGCCAGCCGGAAAAGTTCCTTGCCGTTGCCAGCCACAATCAACTGGCCCACATCCGTATCCCGCGCAGTTAACGTTCCCGTAAAAGGCGCCGTCACCAGCGCAAACGATTGCAGGTCCTGCAACCGGCGCACATTGGCGCGAAACGCTTCCACCGTGGCAGTTTTCAATGCCAGATCCGATTTCTTTTCCACCGCTTCCTGTTCGCTCACGCTCGCGGTCTTCAACAAGTCCGCCCACCGGGCTGCCGTAATCTTCGCCAGCTCCAGCGCGGCCTCGGCTTGCGTCTGTTCGGCCTTGGCCTGGGCCAATTGCTGGTTCAATTCCGGCGTGTCAATTTCCGCCAGTAATTGCCCAGCCTTCACCTGCGCGCCGATATCCACGAGCCAGCGTTTCAAGTAACCATTGGCCCGCGCGTAGATGGGCGATTCCACGAATGCCTTCACTTCCGCCGGCAACGTTAGACTCGGAGAAGCCTCACCGCGCGCCGGCATGATGATCGTTACCGTCGGCGTAGCCAGTTCGCGGGTCTCGGTTTGGAGCGCGACGGTTTGCCGGGCGCGTGGCAGGTAGCCGGCCACAAAGGCCAGCGCGAGAATGAACGCGATGAGCAAGGCCAGCGGCCAGATTTTGATCTTCGTCCGCTCCGCCGCGGCTTCCGCAAAGGTCAGCGCCGGGGCTCCGGGCTGTCCTTCCAGATCGTGCAAAGTTTGAGGTTCGAGCTGTTTCATAAGAATATCAAAGTTGAATGGGCTCCGGCTGAAAACCGGTCGGTTCCGTTTTATCTTTCGCCGTTTCCGGCGCTTTACGGTGCATCATGCTGAACACCACCGGCACAAAGAATAACGTCGCTATCGTAGCGATGATCAATCCGCCGATCACCGCGCGTCCCAACGGCGCATTCTGCTCCCCGCCCTCACCAAACCCCAGGCTCATTGGCAACATGCCAATCACCATTGCCAGCGCCGTCATCAACACGGGCCGCAACCGGCTCGTGCCCGCTTCCCACGCAGCCGTTAAAGGATCAACTCCGTGATTTAAATTTGTCCGCGCAAAACTCACCACCAGCACCGCGTTCGAGGTCGCCACACCCAGGCTCATGATCGCGCCCATCAACGCCGGCACACTCAACGTCGTCATGCTCAAATACAGCATCCAGATCACCCCTGCGAGTGCGCCGGGTAATGCCGTAATAATAATGAACGGATCAAGCCAGCTCTGGAAATTCACCACCAGCAACAGATAGATCAAGGCAATGGCCATTAACAAACCGATGCCCAGGCCCATAAAACTGGAACGCATCGTTTCCGCCTGCCCGCGGATCACGATGTAGTTGCCGCGTGAGAGCCCTTTCTCCGCCTGTTTCACGAGCGGTTCAATATCCCGCAACACGCCGCCGAGATCACGCCCGCTCACGCCACCGAACACATCGATCACCGGCATCACGTTGTAATGCGAGATAATCGGCGAACCACTTTCACGCGTCATGTTCGCCACGTTCGCCAGCACCTGCCCATTGCCTTCACCCGGACGGCTGGCCCGCACCGGCAACGAGTTCAAGGCTTCGACCGAATTTAACGCATGTTCCGGCGCCCGCACATTGATCAGATATTGAATGCCAATCGACGGGTTCAACCAATAAGCTGGCGACACCTGACCGCTCCCGCTCAAACTCAGCAGGATCGAGTTCGCCACATCTTTTTCCGATAAGCCCACTTCCACCGCCTTGCTGCGGTCGATCGTGAATTTCAACTTCGGCAAATCCGCGGGCTGCTGCACCCGCACATCCACGGCACCGGGAATATGCCGGATTTTCTCCGCCAACTGCGCAGCCAGTTCCCGGTTCTTTTGCTGATCGCGCCCCGTAATTTGCACGTTGAACGGCGCAGGCAAACCGAAGTTCAAGGTTTGGCTCACGATATCCGCGGGCAGGAAATAAAACATTGTGCCCGGAAATTCCCGGTTCAATTTCTGCCGCAAACTCCGCACGTAATCATCCGTCCGGTGGCTGCGTTCGCTTTTCAACGACACCAGAATATCCGCATCGCCCGCCCCGATCAGCCCGTTATTGCTGTAACTCAAACTGATGCCGGAATTCGGAATCCCGATGTTGTCGAGAATGCCTTGCATGTCCGACTCCGGAATTTCTTTGCGGATCGAATGCTCCACTTCGTCCACCAGTTTTGCCGTTTCTTCAATGCGCGTGCCGCTCCGGGCGCGCAAGTGCAGCCGGAATTGGCCCGTATCCACGTTCGGGAAAAAGTCTTCGCCCAGCATGGGCACCAGAACCCATGACCCCAGGCAGAAGGCCATGAACAACGCCGCAAACACCGCTCGTTGCTCAAGAATGTTACCGAGCAAATTCCGGTAACCCGCGCGGAACCGGGAAAACCAGCGTTCAAAGCTGTTTTGAATGGCCACAAACGGCGCAAACAAACGCGGTAATAAACCCTTTTCTTTCTTGCGCACCATCGTGCCGCCGGTCGTCCACGCGTCCAGTTCGTCCTCTTCGACTTTCGGTCCGTGATAATAATTCACGTTGCGGTAGAACCACATCACCAGCGTCGGAATCAAGGTCCGGGATAACACGTAACTCGCCAACATCGCGAACACCACTGCTTCCGCCAGCGGCACGAACAGATGCCGCGCCACCCCCGTCAGGAAAAACATCGGCACAAACACAATGCAAATGCAGATCGTGGATACGAACGCAGGCAGCGCGATTTCCTGCGCGCCATCCAGAATCGCCTGTTCCAGCGGTTTCCCCAGCGACATCTGCCGGTGCACGTTCTCAATTTCCACCGTCGCATCATCCACCAGAATACCCACGGCCAACGCCATGCCGCCCAAGGTCATCAGGTTGATCGTTTCCCCCAGCGCACTTAATATAGCCAGGGAACTTAACACCGAGAGCGGAATCGAGAGCGCGATGATAAACGTGCTCCGCCAGGAGCCGATGAACAACAGAATCATCACCGCCGTGAGTCCAGCCGCAATCACACCTTCGCGCAACACCCCGTCGATCGCGGCGCTCACGAAGAGCGATTGATCGGCAAATTCCCGGATTTGGATTTCCGGCGGCAAAGTGCTCATGATGCGAGGAAGCGCCTGCTTCATGCGCCGAACCACATCCAGCGTGGACGCAGAACCGTTCTTCAAAATTGTGATTAACGCGCCCCGCACTCCATCCTGGCGCACCACGTTCTGTTGCGGTTGATAACCGTCCCGCACCAGCGCCACATCCCGCACATAAATGGTGGCTCCATTCACCTTCTTAATCGGCAGATCATTCAGTTCGTTTAACACCTTCGGACTCGTATTAAGTTCGATGTCGTATTCCGTAGAGCCGATTTTCGCCGTGCCGCTGGGGAAAATGAGGTTCTGCGAATTAATCGCATCCACTACGTCCTGCGGTGAGAGGTTCTTTGACTTTAGCGCCGTTAAATCCAAATCCACTGAAACAATGCGCGTCTTGCCACCATACGGCCACGGGATGGATGAACCCTGCACCGTCGAAAGTCCCACCCGGATTTGATTCTGGCTGATATCGTAAAGTTCCTGCTCAGAAATCGTTTTACTGCCCACGCTATACTGCAAAATCGGCACCGTGGAGGCGTTGTAACGGATAACCAGCGGCGGTGTTTGACCCGGCGGCATCTGGCGGAGAATCGTCTGCGCCACCGCTGTAATCTGTGCCACGCCAGCATCCACGGAAGCGCCGGGTTGCAGGAACACCTTGATGATGCCCACCCCGCTATACGCGTTGGATTCGATGTGTTCAACATCGTTCACCGTCGCACTCAGTGAACGTTCATGATTGTAGAGAATGCGCTGCTCGACCTCCTTGGCATCCAACCCGGCGTACTGCCAGATGATGCTGATGACTGGAATGTCGATGGAAGGGAAAATATCCGTCGGGGTCCGGAGCAGCACGAACGGGGTAAGCAACAGGAGTACGAGCGCGGCCACCACGAACGTGTACGGTCTTCTCAGTGCCAGGCGGACGATCCACATATAAGTTGCCTTTGAATTTACTCGACGGGTGACGATTACAACTCCACCTGCCGCGGTTTGGGGACGAATGGCCAAACCGTCACTAACATTGACTCAATTTCAGGTTCACTCTTCACCCTTTGTTGTCCGTGAGCCAATACATGTTTGCTTTCGGACTGATACTTGTTAAGTATTAATCATGGAACTACGGCATTTGCGTTATTTCGTGGCGGTCGCCGAAGAACTTAACTTCCGACGGGCTGCTGAACGGCTGCATCTGGCGCAACCTCCTCTCAGTGCCCAGATTATGAACCTTGAAAGCGAGTTGGGCGTGAAGCTCTTTGAACGCACCAAACGCTCTGTTAAATTGACCGTAGCTGGTAAAGTTTTCCTGGACGAAGCCCGGCATGTCCTCGAAGGCGCGGAACGCGCTCAACAATATGCCCGTCGGGCTGATCTGGGTTTAGTTGGCACCCTGCGCATTGGCGTCCTTGCCCCCGCAGCTACTTCCCTGCTGGCCAACGTGTTGCGGGCCTATCGTCTGGAATTTCCCGGCGTTCAACTCTCCCTTCACGAAATGACTTCGACCGAGCAATTGCAACAATTGCGGTCCGACCAATTGGATGTCGGCATGTTGCGCCCGCCGGTGGGCTTTCCGGAGCTGGAATTCCGTTACCTGGAAGAATCCCCCATGGTACTGGCTGTCCCAGCCGGCCATCGCCTGGCCAAAGCCCGGCGGATTGAATGGAAAGACTTTCATAACGAGCAAATGGTTATGATTCATCCCTCGCTCCAGCATGGCTATTACGACACGTTTCTCGAATTATGCGCGAAAGCAGGGGCCACTTTGATCGTCGGTCAGTATGCGAATGATGTGCATTCCAAGATGTGGCTCATCTCGGCCGGTTTCGGCATTGCGCCCACCACCAAGACCATTGCCGAAGTCAAACGTCCAGGACTGGTTTTCCGCGAGTTACCACCCGGATTGCCCATGGTGCAGACCATGCTCGTGTGGAAACGGGATAATGCCACACCCATGCTACGAAACTTTCTCAAAGGTTTCTTTCCCGATCAACCGGGACAGTAAAAGTTGGAAATAAACCGCATCATTCATTCCCATTGTGCGTGGAGCACTTTCGCGGTAACATCCTCACATTACTTGAGACTTTTTGAAACGGTCAGATGAGAATGTAAAATGATTTCTCTGCCTCAACGCCATCGCTGGCTGGCTTGCATGTTCACCCTCACGCTGGCCACAGGGTTGATCATCGGAGCCCCCTTGGAAAAAGCCCCCAAAGATACGTTTTGCACTTCAACGAACGGGCAAGTCTGCAAGTCACCGGGTAATCGCGCCGCTTTCTTAGCCGGTCAGGCTGCGCTGAAATCCTCTGCCACCAATTCCCCCACCAGTGTCATTGACAGCAAGAATCCGTCGGTAAAACCGCCCCACTGATTGAGCATTACTTTTTCACCGGTCGCACTAACAACTCGCTGGGATGGGTGCGGTTGTATTCATTGACCCACGCCTCACTCAACGCAAACACTTCTGCCGGAGTCCTGGTAGCCGGTGCGTCAGCAGGAGGAACCGGAGCTTTCGCTTCCGTTCCGGAATTACCCAACAGTTTTCTTTTTATCCGGCCCGCCCAGAATCGTCCCTGCTGCCAGAATTTCCCCACTGGACCAGGCTCCGCGACGTCTTTGGGTTCTTTCCATTGATAGAACGTGGAAATCTGTTCCACTTCCTCCAAGGCACGCGCACTGTGCACACGATAGTTGCTCGCGGCATTGTCAATACGAAGCGCAATCACACTTGTATTCCAGGCCACATTGGCCAGACCTGTCACCCGCAATGTAAATTCAAAATCCACCGGAATAAGTCCGGCGCGAAACAATCCGAACAACGCAATCCGCTCGCGACGGATCATCAGCGGCAACCCGCTGAATCGTACCCGCTTGAACTTGCCAGCCAGCCAATCGCGAAAATCGCGCTCGTATTCTTTGACAAACACGATGTTATCCGGACGCTCGAACAATACGTGCGCCACATTGCCGGCCATCATGTCCACTTCCGGATTTTCCAGCATGAAGTGTTTGCAGGCCTGGATCGCCGGCCAGTAAAAAACATCGTCATCCGTGATCACTTTTACCAAGTCCCCGCGCGCCCGGAGAATGCCTTTATTCAAACCGTGCGCTTCGCCGCGATCCGGTTCTGAAATGAATTGGTGAATTTTTCCCGCTGCATGCAAGGACTGCAAATACTCCGTTGAACCATCCGTGCTTGCCGCATCAATCGCAATGACCTCTTCATCCGGTTGCACCGCAGCCAACAGTCGCGGCATCGCCTGCTGCAACATGGGCAGCTTGTTCCGCGTGTTCAGCAAATATGACAATCTTATCCGTTGCACTGTATGAAGATCCCCAAACCGGTTTTTTCACCTGCCGTCAATTCCCGCTCAAAGAATGGCCTGATAGAAATCCAACGTTTCCTGCAAGCCCTGTTCCAGAGCCGTAAATTGGAATCCGGGAAAACGCGTTTGAAATAATTCGTTGTCCATCACCTTGCACGGTGAGCCATCGGCGTATCCAGTATTATACTCAATTTTTCCATCGTAATTCGTCAGGCGGCGCAACACCTCGACGAGTTGGCTCACGGAATAGCCGTGCTTTTGCCCGATATTCACCGGGTCCAGCACATCTTCGCCGCTGCTGATCACACGTTGAACCACGTTCGCAAAATCACGCGCATAGAGCCATTCCCGGATCGGATTGCCCGTGCCCCAGACTTCCAATGAGGGTTGCTTATATTTTTTCGCGCGGACAAATTTAATCACTAATGCGTTCAACGCATGGGTCTTGTTCGGATTCGTGCTGTCGTACGGCCCATACATATTCGGCACGAACAAATTTACCGAACGCACTCCGTATTGTTCAAAGTAACAACGCGCCAACGCCCAGATCATCCGCCGCGTGCTGCCGTACGAAAGCACGGAGGAATGCACCGGACCGGACCAGAATTCGCTTTCTTTATAAGTGGTCGCTACACCCGGATAACTGCAATTCGCAATCGGATGCACCACGACGACTTCCCGCATCTGCTGCGCAATTTTATAAATGTTCAACAGCATCCGCATATTCACATCCATCACATCCGCGGCGAAATCGCTGACGTAATTGATGCTCCCCACCAAAGCGGCGCAGTTAACGATGTAATCCGGACGGAAGGGATCAAGCTTGGACCACATTCCCGGCAGGTCCAGCAAATCAGCGCCCGTCGTGCGGCTGAATATCCCTACTGTCATCCCGGCGGACTCCAGTACGTTGCGCACGTTGCGCCCCGCGAAACCAGTGCCGCCTAATATGGCCACTCGGATGGGCCTGTTTTTAATTACCTGCATGGTCTTTGCCGCCTTCTAGCAAAAGTTACGATTGAAATGTTTGCTCTGGCAAGCCTCTTTTAAATTTCGCACGAATTATTTCCACTGTGTCGGTTTGTTCGATGAGAAAAGGCAGTCGCGGTGCAGTCGTTGCAGCCGAATGGTCCTGCTTTTGTTTGCGGGCCAGATATCCATTTGGCTCCAGGAAGAAACGTTCCATTAACCTCGCTGTCATCCGGCACTGGCGTTCAAACAAATTACCGTAAGTATCTTCGGAACGAATTTTCAACGAACCATCTTGCAGGATAATATCACCGTCATCCACTCCTGTGGTCATTTCGTGCAGCGTCACTCCGCCGCAGGCATCACCGCAAATAATGGCGTGTTCCAGCGGCTTGAGCCCGCGCTGCCGCGGCAACAGAGCACCATGCAGATTGATCGCCGCTACGCGCGCCTGAGCGAGTATTTCACCCGATAAAATGCGGTCAAAACAGCAACTCACGATAAAATCAATATTCCCATATTCCTGCACCCTCCGGAAGAACACCGGCTTCGGACAAAAGTCGCTCGCCGTATTAATGCACGGCAGCTCTCGACTCACCGCATAATCATGCACCTGATTTAGAAATGGATCATCCGTGCCGGGTTTGAATTTCGTGAACACCGCGCTCACCTGCACGGACTGCGCTGCCAACAGTCCTTCCAGGCCGGCCCGGCCCAGGCCCCAATTGCCAAAAAACAGTGCGTTGAATTTCGGATCAGGCATATTCCGGCAATAACCGGTAATTTAAAAAATAATTTCGCCGCTCACTGGCGGCCACTCGCGCCTCGTATTCCCGACAGAGCTTTTTATAGGTGTCCTGATGATGAATCAATTTGCCTAATTGAAGGGTATAAGGCCGCCGGGAAAACTTCCGTTTAAACGTCAGCAGCGAATCATTTTCTTCCGGCGTGTTGCCACCGCCGAGCATAAATTTATGTCCTCCCCGTTCAGCCAGCATGACACACGCCCGGTGAATGAGATAATCGCTGGTTCCGTTCACCCGCGGTTCACTGCTCGCAGCCAGGAAATAGTAGGATTGTAGTGGGTGCTCAATAATCATGCACACCGAATGAATGAGATGCGAACGAACGGCCCAAAGCGAGAAGGAAGCCGTCTGATAAGCAGCCGCAAAAAATGTGCGCGGGAAAAACCAACGCGGAGAAGCTCCGGCCCGTGACAAGGAATCACGATAAATTTGTTCAAATCGCTCCTGTGCCTGCGGCGTAATCAACTGCACGAATTCAAACTCTGCCGGAACCTGGCGAATCCACCGGCGACTCGATTGATTGTAAGCCTCCATTTGCTCATGGTCGTCCGTAAAACAATCGCAAATCACGAGCGATTTCACAGGGGCAACCGCTAATTCCGGTGTTTGGCGAAACGGCAAATGATTATTCAAGAGCGGATTGAACCGCATCACCTCGGCGACAATTTTTAAATCCGCACAGCAGTGACGGTACTCTGCCAGGGCGCGTTGATTGAAAGCTGGATCATCCGTCGTCGTCAACGGTCCGGAATAACCAAGGAAAGGATCAATATCTGACCATTCTGTGCCGGGAATTGAAGTCGGGGCGAAGACATGAAAAAACGCTTTCTCTCCGTCCGTGATCAGAATGGCATACCACTGCTCTCCCTGCACCACGCGCAACACGTCCACTTCGTGAAACGCATCCCGCTTCGTCCGGGGGAAAAACTCGTCCACTCCAGGCGGATGGGAATTGATCGAACAATAAGTGCGCAAGGCCATGCAAAAATTAATTCCACCCCGCTTGCACTGCGCTAATGACCTGGCCGACTTCGTCATCGGTCAGTCCGGCATGCAAAGGAATCGCAATCTGTCGGGCATCAAATTCCGTTTGTCTCGTCAGAGTTTGATTCAATGTGCCAAACACAGCATTCCGGTCAATGCGTTGATGCACAACGGAAGCGGGAACGCCTCGCGATTGCAGTGCGCGCACGAATTGTTCGCGGTCTTCCACCAACAGAGTGAAGATCCAGCACGCGCTTTCCCGGTCGGCTTTTCGTTCCAGCAATTGCAGGCCGGCAACCGATTTTAATTCATCCCGATAGCGCCGGTCGATTTCACGCCGACGTTGCAGTTGCCCGGAGAAGTCGGCCAGATTTCCCAATCCGACGGCCGCGGCAAGATCATTCATGTGATACTTATAACCCACTTCGTGCAGATTATAAACCCGCTCCCCCAGCAGTGAGGGCGTGTCGCGCAGGCGGTCAATGCCAAACCACCGCCGTGCCCGTGCCTGTTCATAATCGGCAGATTCACGACAACACAGCGCGCCACCATCGCCCGTCGTCAGATGTTTGATCGCTTGAAACGAGAAGGCCGTGAAACGGGACAAAGCTCCCACCGGCTGATGTTGATAACTGGCGCCCAGCGCGTGCGCCGCATCCTCAATAACCGCGAGATTATACTCCTGCCCCAACGCCAGCATCTCCGCCATATCACACGGGTAACCGCCCCAATGCACTGGCATCACTGCCCGGGTTCGTTCCGTTATCTTTGCTCGAATAGAAAGCGGGTCCAGATTGCCGGTCTCCAGTTGAATATCAGCAAACACGGGCCGCGCGCCTTGCATCAGAATAGCCAGCCCTGTGGCGACAAATGTTTGGGCAGGGAGAATGACTTCGTCTCCCGGACCAACGCCAGCTACGGCCAGAGCCAAGTGCAAAGCAGCGGTGCCGCTGTTTAAGGCCAGTGGTTGGAGCAAGCCCAGACGTTGCGTCAGTTCCGCTTCAAACTGTTGAACCATTCGTCCTTCGCTGACGTGGCCACTGCGCAAAGTGGCCGTAGCCAGCTCAATCGCGTGAGGCGAAATATGGGTATGGAAAAAATCCATCGCGTTCATGTTCCTGACCATCTTACGAAAGCAGCCGCCGCAAACAACCCCAGCCAAAACGCCGGGAAAGACTCGTGGGCCAGCGCGTTACCGTGGCGGTAAAACAGTCCCACGCTGCGTCACGTTCACCAACCTCAAGCAATCGCACCGCTTCCCGGCATTGCAAAAAACTTTGCTGCAATTCGTATTCCCGCCGCGCGCGTTGCGCCTCCTCCACCGACACTTTCGGCAGATACTTCTCCCGGATGCGCGTAAACTCCGGCGTAAACCGGTCGGCGGCGGACACCGTTTTGCTGGTGTTATGAAAACGGTAGGCTGCCAGCGGCACTTGAATCCCGTGACACGTTTCGCCCGCCACCAGCAAGCGCGCGTAAAATTCATGATCAAAACAGAAATGGTAGCTGCTATCCAGCAGTCCATATTGTTTGAATAATTGACCTCGCCAGAAATGTCCCGGTTGGGCCGCACTGAAATGTTGATACAAACAATCGGCCGCATTTGCGGGCGGACGCGGCAGCCAGCAACTCGTTTCTAAATCATCAATCTGCCCGAAGATCAGCCATCCACCGACCAGCCAATTCCAGTCAGGATGTTTAATAAAAGCGTCCGCCACCGCTTTCAGCGCTCCGGGCAGATAAACGTCATCGCTGTTAACGAACGCGACAATGTCGCCAGTGACTTTTTCCAGTCCTTTATTAATCCCATACGTCTGCCCCTGATCCGGCTCGCTCACCCAATAGGCAAGGCGGTGTGCGTATTTACGGATAATCTCCACACTGTTGTCCCGGCTGCCGCCATCGATGATAATATATTCCAGATTCGGATACCGCTGGTTCAGCACGGAAAGAATCGTTTCCTCCAGAAAATCCCCCTGGTTAAAGGAAACGGTCACAATGCTGATTTTCGGCCAGTTCATTTTTTGGCTGCTTCGATCAGGGAAGCAAAGATGCTCTCGTAACGCTGCACCTGCAACGGCAGGCTGTAAAGGCTTTCAGCCGTGGCGCGGCAGGATGCCCGCAAATCTGTGCCTTGCCGCAATTCTTCCAGTGCGCGGTTCAAAACGTCTGCCAGTGCTTCAGCGCTGACCGCTTTGGCCAACCAGCCGGTAGTTCCGGGCAAGACCATTTCCGGCACACCGCCAATCGGGAACGCCGCCACCGGAGTCCCGCACGCCAGCGCTTCCGCAATGACGTTCGGTAAGTTATCCCCCGTGGAGGGATGCACAAATAAATCCGCCGCACTGTACGCCAGCGCCAGCGAGCGTTCATGGTCGATATGCCCCAACGGTTGATTAAAAATCCCCGGCTCATTCAAAGACAATTGGCCACTGCCCAGCGTTAATAGGGTGAGCGGTCGGAGGGATAACTTTTTGAGTGCATCCACGAGAATTTGTCCGCCTTTGCGTTTTTCCCCAATCGTCTGCGCGGCCATCAAAAGCACCGGACCTTCACCGGTAATTCCCAGAGCCTGACGCGCCACGGTGCGATCAATGGGAGTGAATACAGACAATGGCAATCCATTGGCGATAACTTCAACCCGGTGATTCTTCCACAGTCCCCGTTGCGCTTCCTCCGCCATCCACTGAGAAGGCGTAATCGCTGCCAATTGCGGGTGGCTTTGAAATAACTGCTGACGTTTAGCCCAGGCCCCAGCAATCAATTCCGGGGCCAGTGGCGGATATTCGCCAGGCGTAGGGCAGGCGGCATCACAACCTGTCGGAAATTTTTGACATTGATCGTTATTGGCGCAACGTCCGGTGAAACTCCACATATCATGCAAAGTCCAGACCGTCGGCGCGTGAGCCACGCAGATTTCCAGCAGTTGCGGGTTCCAGCCCAGCCAGGCAGCCCAATGCAGATTGTGGACGTTGATCACATCCGGCTTTAACCTGGACAACGTTTGATCCAACAATTGTCGGGCCGTTTTTTCATCCCAGCGCGTGCGTGATTGGGCCGGTAGAAATTTGCGAATAATTTGATTCCGGAACGGGTTGCCCGGAGTTAATACCTCGCGTGGCCACTCGTGCTTATGCTCGGAAGGTTGAGCCACCAATCGTGTTACTGTCTGTCCTGCCTGAATCAGACCGGTCGCGAGCCGGCTGGCCGCTAAAGCAGCGCCACCCCGGGCTTCTAAATCAGACAGTATCGCAATGCGCATCAGAAAATCAGTTTACGTTTGCGGTTTGCGGGCTTCCATGTAAAGGGAATCCGGTTTGTAAACCCGTCCGTCCGGTTCCGTATCCAGATGGAAAGTGGTCCAGCTAGGAATACGACTTTCATCAGCTTGGACGCGCTGAATCTCTGTGAATCCCTCAGCCGTCAACGCCTGGGCCAGAGAATGCCGGTCATACATCCACAAGTGAACTTCGCCCCCGCGACGAAAACGGCCCAATTCTAGCAATTCATATTCTGAACCCAGCAGCCAGCGTATGCCCCGCTCGCGCAGGTTACGCGCTTTGCGCGCGAGCCGTTCAGCGACTCCGGGGCGAGCTGGCAAGTTTGCCAGAGGCGCAGACGACGGTTGTTTCAAGCCGAGCAGGTATTCTCCTTCCAACCCGATCCGTTGCAGCACAAAATTTTGATTGGGCAAACGAGGTTGACGCAAATAGGCCGCCATCTGACCACCGGGCCGGTCACGTATGACCTGATCATAAAGTTCCAGCAGCATCCATTCGTAATGTGCCTGCCATTCGCGCTCGCCATTCGCTGCCCGATCCAATGCCTCCAGGTAAAGCCGGGTAATCTGTTCCAAGTCTGGAACCGCCAGCCGCAGGGTGCCACCCGGTTGCAAAACCCGATAACATTCCCGCAGAAATTCCCGTCCTTTCACCGCCGTGAAATGCTCCAGCACATGCGAATGATACACGACCGCGAAGGTCTGATCCGGCCACGGAATGCCTTTCGTCAAGTCATGCGAACGAACCGCGGCGTGGCGCGACACGAAATCAACATTGACCCAGTCCGGGTGAAACCGGTCGCCGCAACCAAGGTTTAAACCGTTCATGCGACTTTGGTGAATTGCACGTAAATGCTCTGGCCACGGAAACATTTTCTCAACCCCGCTCTCAACGCCATCCCGTAGAGCGGCATCAGGAAACGGTTGAAAGCGAGCTTTCCCCACCACGCCGTTTTGCGATAATGACCGCCATATGCCTTCAGGTATAGCACCACGTGATAATCGGTCAGCGGTTCAAAAACAATGTGACCGGTTTTCACCGGAAAGAATTTTTCCAAAGCCCGGAACGAAGTTTCGGACCAATACAGCATGTGATGCGGCGGGAGGTTGAGCAGGTTGTATTCATGCTGGATAAAGCTCTCGCCGTTGGGAACGCAGCAGATCAGTTTGCCGCCCGGTTTGAGCAGTTGCAGTGACCAGCGTAAAAACTCGCCCGGATTGGGCACATGCTCCAGTACCTGAAAATTACAAACCGCATCAAAAGTGCCCGCATATTTTTGCGCCGCCTCCGCGAGATCCAACCGTTCTACGGGAAGGCCCCGGCTCTGCGCCTCACGCACCGCCGTTTCATTCAACTCGATGCCTTGAATGTTCAAGCCACGTTGACGGGAGGAATTGATAAAATGGCCGGAACCACAACCAACTTCGAGAATTTTGCTACTGCCCGCCAGATCATTACGCGCCACCTGATGCTCCCATTTATCTGGCATGTAATACCAATCGAACTGCTGGAGTTGAGCGTAAAGCTGACCGGACCCGGCGGTGTCAAAGGGATAAAAAAAGCGCAGACCGCTTTGATTGCAAAGATACATCTGGATTTCCGGATGGCCGTGCAATTCGTTCGTGATATCGATGCGGTAGATCTGCTGCCAGTCACAAATTAATTGTGCGGCCGGAATTGTTTCCAGCAGCGTCACATCAGCGGAACCGGTGAGCGGGCTTACCACCATGAAGTCATTCTCCTTTTAATTCCCGACAGGCGGCGGCGCACGCGCATGGGCAGTGAGTTTTGCGCCCGCATAGCCCGTCCGCCAAAGACATGGTCGAAGGTGTAACGATCCGCCTCTACCTGCCGTTCGATAGTGAGCGGGTGTTTAATCTTCCAAATGTCCTGCGTGGGCAATTCCATAACGTCGGTGCGTTCTGCCGTATGGGTGGCCTGGGCGCCAAAGCCGACGTTGGAAATCAAATTCACATTGGGCAGGATGCTCAGGCCATTGTGTGACCAGCAGGCGTAGAGCCATTGCGCGTCCCAGATATCCCGCACCCCGCGATGCACATGGTCAAATATTTCCGACCAGTATTTTTGCTCATACGGGTCATCGCAAATCTTCTGAAAGCGCCCATCCTGCTTAAATTCCGGCCACGTTTTCATCTGGTAATCGAAGTGCTGCCAGGCGCGCCGCCATGTCGCCCATCCCCAATTGTGGCTGTACTTGGAAAAATAATAACTGGCCTCCGTACGTGATTGGCCATTCTGAAAATTGTTCCCACTGATATGCACAATGCGTTCTTCCTGCCGGTAACGGGTCAGCAGTTCCTGGCAGTAACCAAAGAACGAGGGCGCAGGCAGGCAATCATCCTCCAGAATGATCGCTTCCTCCACTTGCGAAAAAACCCAGTCCAATCCCGTCGCCGGGCGCACGCCGCAACCGAGGTTTTGTTCCGCAAAATTCGTCAGTACTTCGCAGGGCCAATCCACCTGCTGAACAATCGCCCGGGCTTCCCGGCATTTCGCTTCCTCTTCCGGCTTGCGGGGACCATCGGCAATCACCAGCAACTTCGTCGGCCGGGCCTTCGCAATCGCTTCAAAAACCCTTTGCGTGGTCTCCGGACGATTGAAAATAATCAACGCCACCGGAGTATTGAGGACTCCGGTTTCGGTCTCTGACGCGATGGCTGTTTCCTTTGTCACACCAAATGAGCGGCCTTAAGTTCCCCCAAAAATCTTCCGGAACAAATTGGTCTGGCCGGGATTGTTGGAACTAGTCTGAGGTTGAGCAGGAACCGCTTTGGCTTCCGTCTGCAACCAGCGTTTTAACGGTTTCAACTGGCTGAGCTGGACTTCGGAATGCGTAATGTTTTCACACAAACGCAAGGCCAGAGCGAAATCCTTCCGTTGAATGGCGGCGATTACTTTGCCATACAGGATTTTGACGGCGTCCATTTCCACGTTAAAATAAGGCGCGCTGGCGAAGGGTGATTTCACCTTGTCCGATCCGTCCGCCATGGTTGCTTCCATTTGCTTCAACGCTTCAAAATCGCGGACCCGGCTTTGCTCATAAAAATCTTTGGCTACCTTGGCGATGGCTTCCAGTCCGGCCTTGTGAGCCGCGCTCTTCGGCGGGGCAATTTCCTGCAACAACATCGTGGCATCCGCCACGCGGTTTTCCAGCGTGTCATCAAAGAACAGTTGCCAGAAAATGAGGTTGCGCATGCGTTGCGTCTTGCCCCGGCCACCCTGCGGCTCGATCCGGAAATTCAATTTCGCTTTGCGCTGCACCATTTGTGCCATCTGATCCAGCCAGGTATCCTCAAACCAATAGGGGAAAAGCCCCGGAGCAAATCGGCCCACCGCATTCGTCCATTTCGCGCTCAGAATCGGCCAGGTAACCTGTTCCTGAGCGGCGGTAGGATCGGTCGGATAGGCCAACAAAACGGAGTCTACCTGATTTGAAAAGGTTTCCCGCACCTGCTCATCCCAGCCCCGGGCAATAATTTGATAATCATCGGCGGCGGGAGAATAAATTCCCGGATGAGTGTTGCAGGCTTCCCACAACAGATTCAACATTTCCCCCAGAGTCCGGGCGCGTGGCCGGATGACCCAATTGATTTTAAAACTGAAATTTTGAAAATCTCCGGCCTCTACCCGGTTGCGGGTAACCGCATCATCTTCATCGACAAAGACCCAGGCATCAATGAGTGATTTCTTTTTGGTCGATTCTTCCAGTGACACAAAAAACTGACGCAAGGTGACAGGCCGTCCGCGAGTGGGCAGGAGGAAGCTGATATGCTGCGGGCGATCAATTGGTTTGCGGGTATGTGAAACCATAATTGCGCTGGACTGATTTAGCCTTCGCTTTTAATGCTGCAACGAACTGAGTTTTACCAGTTTCTCGAACATGCCGCCCTTGGATTCCAGTTCCTTCCAGGACCCTTGTTCGACCACGCGGCCTTCTTCAAATACGACAATGTGGTCGGCATTACGAATGGTAGACAACCGGTGGGCAATCACCACCACGGTGCGCCCATGCACGGCCTTTTCCAATGCGGCCTGAACCTGGCGTTCGGAAAGATTGTCCAATGCCGAAGTTGCTTCGTCCAAAACCAGGATGCGCGGATTACGCACCAT
>JBEHZA010000013.1:0-24439 GCA_048497895.1 Verrucomicrobiota bacterium | reverse complement strand
ATCGTCCCAGGCCGTAATCATGCCCACGGAAGAAGGGAAGAAACAGGGCCAGCGCGCCCGGTCATTGTCCACTTCCACCTGATCCTGCGGCAGGTCTGCCAGGCGTTTAATCGCCATTCCATCACTGAAAGAATCAGCTTCAAAAGCGACGGTGCCAGCAGAAGGAAACGC
Organism: Verrucomicrobiota bacterium; assembly: GCA_048497895.1. Classification (GTDB taxonomy): domain Bacteria; phylum Verrucomicrobiota; class Verrucomicrobiia; order Limisphaerales; family JBEHZA01; genus JBEHZA01. Next base: position 24,268 of record JBEHZA010000013.1, on the reverse strand, counting down.
GTAGTGCGGCGTGTAACCTTTTTGATAACGATCAGCGGCTGGCCGGGCTTCACCAGTATCTTTTTTAACGGACGCCTGCTGAGCCTGCCAGGCAGGCAGACTGCGCCAATGAATCTGACTTTGGCCCTTCGCGATATCTTCGCGTAGTTGGATGACTTTGATTTCGAGAAAATAAACCCGGTGACTGCCGATATCCTGCCACGCCTGTTGATAAATCGGATCGCCGGAAAAATCACGACCCGGTTTCACCAAGCGGGCTTCATAAACCATGTAAGCGGATTGCAAAACCCGGCAATCATTGGAGAGCGCTTTACGGGTGGGCAACCCGGCCGCCTTCAACCGGTTCGCAGTCTCCTCTTCGGCGCCTTCCAGAATAACGTTCATAGTCCGGTCCAACTCCGAACCCGGCGCAAGAAATTGCACGGCTACCTGACCGGAAGCTTCCAATAAATCCATGAAAGCCCGGCGGGGATGATGCCGGTCTGAAAGTTCCTGTCGGCAAAAGCTCAACGCCAGAATGTAAGGGAAGCGATTAACGATGGAGGCCCCGACGACCTTTTCCAATCCGCAACGTTCACCGCTGCCCGTGGTGACGAAGCAAATCGGGGAGGGGAAAAAAGCAGGCCAACGGCTGTCTTTCGCCAGGTCTTCCGTCGTTTCGTTCAAGTGGCGCGTGAACGAGCGAGCATCTGCCGAGGGATTCCAGCGGGCATCCTGCGCCAGCTCAAAATCCGGCCAGCGATAATGGTATTTCTTTAATGAATCACTGATCATAACAGCCTGGGGCAAGCTCATCCGTGGGCATGGGCCACCGCTGCGCAGAGATGTTCCACGACGTAAGCCTGTTCTTCCATGCTCATCTGGGAGTAAAGCGGCAGGCAAAGGCACTGATCGCTGGCGCTTTCGCTTTCGGGAAATTTTTGTTCGCCATATTTCTCCACGTAACAGACTTCGCGGTGCATGGACATGACCCCCCGCCGGGTGGCAATGCCTGCGTCTAATAACCGCTGCATGACCGCATCCCGTTTGGCGACCGTGGCTCCAGTCAGCCGGACCAAATAAGTTTGCTGATTCCAGCGCGCGTGCGGAGGTTCTGTATAAAGCTCCAAACCGGAAATTCCGGCCAACGCCTGCTGATAATAATCTCCCCGGGCGCGCCGCTGGGCCAGGATTTCCGGCAAGCGGCGCAATTGCGCAAGTCCCATCGCAGCCTGCAAATCGGTCATCCGATAATTGTAACCCAGTTCCAGATATTCCTCGGTCACGATGCTCGTAGATTGATGCCGCTGCAAATCGTTGACCGACATGCCGTGTTGCCGTAACAGACGCAAACGCCGGTAAAATTCCGGATTATCCGTCGTAATCATTCCACCATCGCCCGTGCTGACGACTTTGCGGGGATGAAAGCTGAAACAAACCAGAGAAGAATAATGATTATGGCCAATGCGTCGGCCATGATAATCGCTGCCGATGGCGCAGGCGGCATCTTCAATCAAGTGCAACCGATGCGCCTTTGCCAGTGCGCTGATGGCTTCCAACTCTGCCGGCCGCCCCACTTGATGCACCACCAGAATTGCTTTGGTGCGCGGAGTAATGGCAGCAGCAATGAGGCTGGGATCAATGTTTAGCGTTCGAGGATCAATATCGACGAAGACTGGCTTGGCTCCGCAATAACGGATCGCATTGGCTGATGCGATAAAGCTGTGCGGGGAAACAATCACTTCATCCTCATGCGTCAGGCCAAGAACTTTCAAACTCAGATGCAAGGCACTCGTGCAAGAAGAGACCGCCACCGCAAACGCAGAACCGGTAAAAACAGCGAACTCACGCTCGAATTCGGCCACCCGGGGACCTTGCGTAATCCAGCCACTGCGGATGGTTTCGGTGACCAGGCGAACTTCTTCTTCGCCGAGATCGGGTTTGGCCAACGGAACTTTCAGCATATTAAACTTCCCAATTCCTGACACTGATCTGTTCCGCGCAGTGCGGGTTTTCAGCCTGCAAATGACGGAAGTGAGCGACAGTTTTTTGAATCCCTTCCGCGAGTGATACCCGCGGCTTAAAAGCAAAGGCCTGTTTCAATTTGGTCGTGTCCACCCACAAGCGGGGAACATCCGCCGGCCGTTCGGCTTCCAGAATGGGCTGCAAATCGGGACGACCGATGGCGGCCATGACGGCTTTCGCCAAGGTATCGATGCGGATTTCTTCGCCGTAACCCAGATTCACCACCTGCCCCAGCAAACTATCGCTTTCCGCGATCTGCACCAGTGCCTCGGCGCAATCGCGCACGTATAGAAAATCCCGCGTATGCGAACCGTCGCCAAAAATAATGGGCGGCTGATTGTTCAATGCCCGCAGGATGAAGCGCGGAATGACTTCGCCGGCATCGCCTTCAAAATGGGAACGGGGACCATAATTATTGAAAGGCCGCACGCAGATGGCCGGAAGTTGAAAACACTCAAAATAAGCGCGGGCATAGTGTTCTCCCGCCAGCTTGCTGCCGCCATAAACGGTCAATGGCCACGTGCTCGTGCTTTCACGAATCGGAAAATCCGTGGCGCGCCCATAAACTTCCGACGTAGAAATATAAACGAAGCGCTCCACCCGCTCGGCCCGCGCGGCTTGCAACACATTGAGCGTGCCCAACGCATTGACCTGATGATTCTCCACCGGATTATGCAACGAATGCCGCACACCGAGACAGGCGAGGTGAAAAACCACGTTCGCGCCGCGCGTGGCGCGCTGGCAGGTTTCCAAATCCGTAATGTCGCCATGAATCACACGGAGCAAAGGGGAATGGCTGACCGAAGCCAGATTCGCCCGCGTGCCATTGCGGAAATTATCCAGCACCGTCACCGGAAAACCGCGTTCGATCAGGTATTCAACCAGATGCGAACCAATGAAGCCCGCGCCCCCGGTCACCAGAATTTTTTGCGCGGCCAGCTTCATGCCTGAAAAAATTCCCGGATGGTGGCAGCGATGCGTTGAACCTGTTCATCCGTCAGTTCCGGATAAATCGGCAGGCTGAGACATTCATTGGCCGCCTTTTCGGCCACCGGAAAATCACCTGCGCGATACCCCAGAGACGCATAACATTTCTGCAAATGCAGTGGCAGCGGATAATGCAGCGCGCAGCCAATGCGGTTCGCTTCCAAATGTTTTTTCAAATCATCCCGGCGCGGATGACGCACCACATAAAGATGCCACGCACTGGTGGCGTAATCCGCTTCTTTCGGCAATTGCAAGGGCGTGCCCGCGAGCAGTTCATGATAACGATGCGCCACCTGGCGGCGTCGCTCCGTCCATTGCGCAAGGTGTTTAAGTTTGATGCCCAGCACGGCGCCCTGAATCCCTTCCATGCGGTAATTATAACCGACTTCGTCATGGTAATAACGCACGGTCGAACCGTGTTCGCGCAGGGATTTGGCACGTTTGGCGAGCGCTTCATCATTGGTTACCAGCGCGCCCGCCTCACCGTAAGCGCCCAGATTCTTGCCCGGATAAAAACTGAAACAGGACATGATGCCCGCCGTGCCAACCCGTTGACCGTGATAGGTGGCGCCATGTGCCTGGGCAGCGTCTTCCACAAGCTGTAGCTTATGCTTCCGGCATAATTCCAATAGCGGATTCAAATCACACGGATGTCCGTACAGGTGAACCGGCAGGATGACTTTTGTGCGCGGGGTAATTGCTTTTTCCACCTGCGCCGGGTCGAGATTAAAGGTGGCGTCATCAATATCGACATAGACCGGTTTGGCGCCCACGTAAGAAATCGCCCAACTGGTGGCTACAAACGTAAACGGCGTGGTGATGACTTCATCCCCCGGCCCGACGCCCAGCATCAAAAGGGCGACGTGCAGAGCGGAAGTGCCACTGTTGAAACCAACGGCGTGACCCGCACCACAGAAACCGGCGAAATCTTTTTCGAACTGCGCCACGTCCGGGCCAAGGCAAAAAGTGCAATTATCGAGCGCCTTGGCAATCGCGGCATCGATTTCTTTACGTAGCGGCCGCATTTGCGCGGCAAGATCCAAATACGGAATCGGTTGAGACATGAATTATGCTTTCTTTTTTAAAATGCGCGCGGGATTGCCGGCGACAGTAGCGCCCTCGGGGACATCTTTGGTGACCACACTGCCCGCGCCCACAATGGCCCGGGCGCCAATCGTCACGCCGCAGAGAACGGTCACACTGGTGCCGATCGAAGCACCCTTTTTTACTTTGGTGGGCACCACTTTCCAGTCTTTCTCTGTTTGCAACGAGCCATCTTCGTTGGCCGCGCGTGGATACTTGTCATTGATAAAGGAAACATTGTGGCCCACGAACACCTGATCTTCAATTTCCACACCTTCACAAATGAAGGTGTGGCTGGAAATTTTGCAATCCGCGCCAATGCGGCAGCCTTTTTGAATTTCCACGAACGCGCCAACTTTCGTGCGATCTCCAATCGTGCAGCCGTAGAGATTCACAAAGTCACGAATGACGACGTCCTGACCCAGCACTACGTCCGGGGTAATTTTCTTTAGACTCATAGGGCAATAAAGGCTCCGTCACGGGCCAGGCTTTGCTGTGCGCCCGTTAAAATGCTCACGACCCGCAGGCCGGCGTAACCATCAGTATCCGGCTGACGACCGGTCTGAGCGCATTCGATGAAATGCTGAACTTCCTGAGCGAGCGCTTCGGTGCGGTCCACTTTGGGAACATGCAGATCCCCTGTGCGATAGCCAGCCAGTACCTGCCGGGGAACGGAGTCGGTCGGCTCCGTCACGACCACACCACTGTCATAAATTTTAATTTTTTCGTCCGGACTCAGATCGTCGTAAACCAGCATTTTTTTGCTGCCACCAATAATAATGCGGCGGATTTTCGCCGGCGCCAGCCAATTCACATGGAAATGAGCAATCGTATCGTCCGGGAATTTCAGGGTGATGTAGGCGATGTTTTCAATGTTGCTGCCGGACAAATGACAAGCTCCGTGTGCCGCCACATGCGTCGGTTTTTTGGCCAGCACAAAATCCATGATGCTAAGATCGTGCGGGGCTAAATCCCAGATGACATTCACATCGTGTTGAAAGAGGCCCAGATTAACCCGCACCGAATCGAAATAATACAGCTCCCCCAGTTCCCCTGAATCAATGATGGCTTTAATTTTGCGGACGGCCCCGGTGTATATGAAAGTGTGATCGACCATGAGCGTCAGGTTACGGGCTCTAGCCAGATCGATGAGTTCCTGGCATTGCTCGACGGTTTGGGCCATCGGCTTTTCGACCATGACATGCTTGCCCGCTTCCAGACACTGGCGAACCAGCCGGTAATGACTGCTGACCGGCGTGGCAATCGCAACTGCATCCAGGGCAGGATCAGCGAGGGCGACAGATAAATCCGTCGTGCTTTGGGACTGGGGATAACGGACGATGAACCGCTTTAACCGTTCAATATCCAGATCGACCAGCCAGCTCAAATGACAGCCCGCGTTATCTCTAAAATTTCGCATGAGGTTCGGACCCCAATAGCCACACCCCACTACTGCAACTGAGAATTTTTTCCTCATGAGTGCCTTTTGGTAGCATGAACCTTGAAAGCAAGGCAAGCCGCGTTGTTACCACGGTGCGTGGCAAGGAAAACACTTTACTAATACCAACGACTTCGTTAGCTATCTGCCCTTGTGGCACCATTGCTCTCCCTGGACTCTCGGTTAACCCGGTTGATTCGCCCACGCTGGTTGTTCTGGGCTGGCATTCTGCTTTTCCTGAGCGCCCGGCTTTATTATATTTGGTGCGGAGCGGCATTGAATTCTTATCCCCGGGATGGCGGTGATTCATTGACCTACTTGTGGAAGGGTAAACTGGCCACACTGGGCTACAGCCGCCAATTACCGGCGCTCAAGGATGTGGAAGATCAGACCCGTCTGGCCGGCACCGAACTCAATAAACCGGAGGATTGGGAGTACTTTGCGAACGCCCGCACGTTTGGTTCCAAGAGCCCGCTGTACGATCTGATCGCCGCCACCAGTCTCGCAACCCATTGGGAAATCCGTTATTGCTGCGCCCTCTCGGAAACCGTGGTGCTGTTGGTAATGACGGCGGCTTTTGCGATTTTGCTCTACACAGTAGTCGGCCCGGCAGCGGCCGGTATCGGCATGACATTGCTGGCATTTGGAGTGCTGCCCCGGCAGGGAATCTCCGCCTTTATTCCGGGTACGCTGGCCTTATCCGTCGGCATGCTCCTGTGGGCTTACGTGGTCAAACGCCGTCTGCGCGCTCACTGGATCGTACTGGCACTATTTTCTGCGGCTTTAGCCCTCCTGCATCCCATTGGGAAACTCTATCTGGCCGGGGCATTATTAATGCTCGGATTTTATGCCTGGAAAGCCCCGTTGGGCAGGCCGGAACGAATTCGACTGCTTGCCTTGTTTGGCGCGGCCAGTGTCTTGCCTTTGGTTACGCCACGTTTATTGGCATTGATTTTTCCGGGGGTGGAACCTATCGCCCAAATTGCCAGCACCCCAGTGAGTTTCGGCCAGGGATTTCTGAACAATGTCTGGCGTGCGCCGAAAATGCTTTATGATGTCATCCGGAAGAATTGGGTCTTTTCTGTTCTGCTGGTAATGGCGTTGTACCACTATCGCAGCTGGTTTCTCAACCGCCGTTCCCAGGCCCCGCTGCTGGCCATGGCCGCACTGCTCGCCGGCTCGCTATTTCATAATTACGTCGGCTTTAAAGCAGAACTGTTTGCACGCCTGCAAGTAGGTGGCATCGTGCTGATTATGGGTTTGGTGGGAAGGTATGTGGTGCGCGATCTGCGCTCGCGTTTCGCGTGGGGAATCGCTTTGGCCGGATTGATTGCCACCGGAGTTTATTGGGGCCACGATTATGCGTTTGATTCCTCATTCAATTATCACCCGGAAGTGGTTTACGACAAAATGTTGCAGCAACGGATGGATGAATTGCCACCCGAAACATCCATTGCTTATTTGGATGCGAATTGTGCGCTGCTCTCCAGTTTGCTGAGTGGCGGCTACCGTTTTCACGCATACAATCAAACCACCTTTCCAGAGGTCAGCCAATATGCCGGGTTGATTCAAAGCAATCATGTGACACTGGCGCTGACTCCAAATATCAAAGCACTGAATTCCGTTGCCATGATGCAAGCAAACTGGCTGGTGCGGAAACGGCAGGGCTTATACCTGCCGGCGGTGGATGAATTGGAAATTGAGTCGGGCCGGAGCCTGGAAAGCAAAGAATTCAGATTGTTTTTTGAAAACCACGGCAAAGCGTTCGTCTGTCCCGTGAAAATTTCCATGGCGTCGGGAACCGAGATGGAAGGTAAATTTGAAGTGCCAGCCGGTCAAAAGGGATGGGTGCAGATCACTTTGCCGGGAAATGCGTTCCGGACCGAACGTATTGGGGTGCGCTTGCCGAAACAATCCGCCTGGATCACTGGCATCGCCACGGAATCACCGAAAGACCGGATCCGCTGGCCGTGGGGGAGTGATGTGACGCTTTTCTATTCACCGCGCGAAGCTCGCGGTCCAGCTTTCTACCGGATTCAATTTTCCATGAGCGAACTCTTAAAAGATGTGAACGCGGAAAAGCTGCTGCCTCATTTGCATGGAGTTCCCGAAGTGCTCTCCGATGACACCGGACTGGTGTTCCTGAAAATCAATCCGTAACTAGCTCAGGCTTGAGCGCGGTAAAATTCCAGCGTCTGCTTGAGGCCTTCCGCCCAGTCCACTTGCACGCCATAACCAAGCGCGGCTTTAATGGCAGAAATATCCGCCAAAGAGGAATGCACATCGCCCACGCGCGGCGGTTCAAATTTGGGTTGGAGGGATTGGCCGGTCAATTGGTTCAATTGGTTCACCAGATCCAGCAGGCTGATGCTGTGTCCGGCCGCCACGTTGAAAACTTTTCCAGCCGCTTTTTCCGCGGGTGCTTCCGCGGCCAGCAGATTGGCGGCGACCACATTATCGATGTACGTGAAATCGCGCGATTGCGTGCCGTCACCAAAAATCAGCGGTGCCTGCCCTTGCAACATGACTGTGCAAAACTTGGCGATAACGCCGGAGTACGGTGAATCAAACGCCTGACGCGGGCCGAAAACATTGAAGTAACGCAACGCCACCGTTTCCAAACCGTAGAGCTTATAGAAAAGCTGGCAGTAACGTTCGCCTCCGTATTTTTGCAGCGCGTAAGGCGACAAGGGATTGGGCGGCAAACCTTCGTGTTTAGAGGGCGCATCTGAATCGCCATAAATTGAAGACGACGAAGCGAACATGAAACGTTTCACTTTCGCATCGCGGGCAATGACGAGCAGTTGCAGCGTGGCGTCAAGATTGTAGAGATTGCTCTCCACCGGATAAGCAACCGAGCGAGGCACGGAAGGCAAAGCGGCTTCGTGATAAACCCAGTCACAACCGGGGATGAGCCGCTGCATTAATTTCTCATCCGCAATGTCGCCCTGCACAAATTCGAGGTCGTCACCGGAGCGTTTCCACGCCAGGTTTTTGACATCGCCGAGCCGCAGGTTATCAACCACAACGACTTTAGCGCCGCGACGGCAGAGAGCTTCTGCCAGATGCGACCCGATAAATCCCGCTCCACCAGTAACCAGAACTTTCATGCTTTGAAATAAGTACCCGCGCGTTTGGCCACCTTCGCGAACGCGTTGCGGGTATCCACAATCAACTTCGCATGTTCCGCCACTAAAACATAGTTTACTGCCTGATGATGGGTGGAGAGCAGCACCAGATCATAACCGGCGACATTCTCTGGGGTCAGAGCAATACTCTTGATGCCTGCAAATTGAGAATGTTCGCGCGAAGGGCGAATCACCGGCACATGCGGATCGTAATAATCCACCGTGACCTGCTTCTCTTTGAGCATTTCCCAGAGCACATAAGAAGGGCTCTCGCGGTCGTCATCCACATTCGCTTTATAGGCAATGCCGAGCAGCAAAATGCGGCTGCCGCTCAATGATTTATTGGCGGTGGCAAGTGCTTCCACAACGCGATTGATGACATAACCGGGCATGGCGGTATTTACCTCGCCAGCCAATTCAATGAAGCGTGTTTCCTGCCCGTATTCACGCGCCTTCCAGGTCAGATAAAATGGATCGATCGGAATGCAATGCCCGCCGAGACCTGGGCCCGGGTAAAACGGCATGAAACCGAAGGGCTTCGTTTTTGCAGCTTCGATCACGTCCCAGATATCAATCCCCATGGCGGTGTAAACGACCTTCAACTCGTTCACCATGGCGATGTTGACGGCGCGGAAAATATTTTCCGTCAACTTTACCGCTTCTGCGACGCGGCAGGAGGAAACCGGCACAAGGGTTTTGATGGCACGGCCATACAGTTCTTTGGCGCGTTCCAGACAGGCAGGCGTTAAACCGCCAACCACTTTGGGAATGTCCGTGACCTTGCTTTGCGGATTGCCGGGGTCTTCGCGTTCCGGCGAGAACGCCAGATGGAAATCGACACCCGCTTTCAAGCCGGAGCCTTTTTCGAGCACCTGCAACAAATCGGTATCCGTAGTGCCGGGATAGGTCGTGGATTCCAGCACGATGAGCATCCCCTTTTGCAAGTGAGGAGCAATCGAAACGCCGGTACTGATAATATAACTGATATCCGGCTCCCGGTGTTTGCCAAGTGGCGTGGGAACACAGATAATGACCGCTTCACAATCGGCAATGCGTTTGAAATCGCTGGTGGCAGAGAATTTTCCAGCCTGCACCATGGCGGCCACTCCCTCAGCAGGAATGTGCATGATGTAGCTTTGGCCCGCATTAAGGTGGGTCACTTTGCTGCCATCAATATCGAACCCAATGACTTGCGTGCCCGAACGGGCGAATTGCAACCCTAAAGGGAGTCCGACATAGCCCAGGCCAATAATCGCGAGCGGTTTTGTCATATTTATTCCGGCCAGAAAATACTTCCGTCTGAATCACTGGTTCCTTTCGAAGGACCAGAAAATGTGGCGTTAATATCCGGAGAATAATGTCCGCTGGCGAGATTTTTTTATAGCCTGATGGAAGTAGTTATCGGGTCAGAAGCGAGTCAAGCGCAGTTGCCATTGTCTTTTCGTACGATGTGCTGCCCTGATATATCAACCAATAGGAGATTCGTGTTGGTTAAAAACCGCCCAAAGCTAACTGCGATAATTGGCTTCGGCTGGAAAGCAACTCGACATAATCGGGCCGTTCTGCTACCTTAAAAGTGATCTGGTTATCGTCAGTAAGGAGGCGTTACAACCCTGTGATTACTCATCATTTCATTGTGTTTCAGGCATGGTTTTCTGAACTCTTCGGTTGGCCGTTCTGGGCTGTTGTTGGTGTCGGCGTGGCAGGAGCTTACCTTACTGGTAAATGGAGCGTTATTTCTCAATCCACACAACGCAGCGTCTCCATGGCAATGCCAATTTTAATGTTATTCTTTTGCTGGGTCTTGACTTCGCAAATGGGGTATCGATGGATCCGGTTTGGCCCCAGCTATTACTTTTCATCCTTCAAAATGGCATTCGTTGTCAGTCTTGCTTTTGCCGTTTCGTTTATAATTTGTCTGGTGCGAGCAGGTAAAAAACCAGAGTGGATGGTGGGTGGCGTGTGTGTTCCGGTTTGTCTGGAGTTCGCCTACCAATTTATGAGGCCTTTTTCCGATTTGTTTGAGCTTTCGATTATTTGGGTGATTGGTTCTTTGATAGTGGCTGTTTTGGCTACCCGATCGATTTACGTAATTATTACTTCCTCTGCACTTGCCACGCTTCCAATTGCCAACGTGTTGGCGATGGAGAGCATTCTCGAAAAAGGTGTTATATTTCGGGCACTGATTGTGGGTATATTTACTTTATCGCCGCACTATTTATTGCGTTATCTACGCGAACGGAAGCAGTCGGACGCAAAACTGAGGCAAACCACTAAAGCGGTTGAAAGATACAAGGACTAGCCGGGGTCACCGGGCTGAAGCCGCGGTGTTAGTGAGAAGGAAACAGCTCTGCCGATTCAGGAAGCGCTTTTGGTATTCTTACCTTCGCCGCGAATACGACTGCCGCCGGATTCGAGGAACCATTGGTAAGTGCGGCGGACACCGTCTTCCACACCGACTTTTGCTTTCCAGCCCAGCTTGCTGAGCCGGGTGACATCCAGCAATTTGCGCGGTGTGCCATCAGGTTTGGAGTGGTCGAAAACAATCCGGCCCTGATAACCGACGACTTCTTTGATCAAGTTGGCAATTTCCAAAATGGACGAATCTTCGCCTGTGCCGGCATTGAAAGCGCCGGTGATGCCTTCGCGTTCCATCAGGAACAGGCTGGCATCCGCCACGTCATCCACATACATGAGTTCGCGCCGGGGTGTGCCAGTGCCCCAAACGGTAACTGTCGGCGCGTTTTGCACCTTGGCCTGATGAAACCGGGCGATCAAGGCCGCGGAAACATGGGATTGTTCCGGATCAAAATTATCATTCGGCCCGTAAAGGTTCGTGGGAATGACTGAGATAAAATTGGTTTGGTGCTGCCGGTTGTAGGCTTCACACATCATGATGCCAGTGAGCTTGGCGGCGGCGTACGGAGCATTGGTTGTTTCCAACGGACCGGACCAAAGCATTTCTTCGGTCATCGGCTGCGGACACATCCGGGGGTAATTACACGAGCTGGCGAAGAACAGGAGCTTCTTCACGCCGGTCTTCCAGGCCAGATGAATGACGTTCGTCTCAATCTGGAGATTGATGTAAATGAAATCCGCCGGATACGTGGCATTCGCCAAAATGCCGCCAACACGGGCAGCAGCCAGAAAGACATACTCGGGCTTTTCCTGCGCGAAAAAGGCTTCGACCTCCGTCTGCCGCGTTAAATCCAGTTCACGTGAGGTGCGCAGCACAAGGTTATGGTACCCGTTTTTTTGCAGGCACCGCAGGACGGCCGAGCCCAGCATGCCCAGATGCCCGGCCACATAAATCTTACTGTTTTTATCCACAACTAATTTTTCTGGCAAATGAACCGGGTGCTTCCCGAGGTGAACGCCGGTTAAAATGCCCGGTCAATATCGGTAGAAACGGCTCCGCTGGCGAGATTTTTTTCCTTGGCCAAAGTGACGTTTGTTTTACGAATGGGATTGTGCCACCTTTAACCAGGCGGCCCGCAATCTTGTTGACACTTCCTCCAAACCCTCAACTATGGCGGAGGCAATCATGCGCAACATCTTCAAAGTATTCAGTTTTGGCTGGCCGTATTTGCGAAAATACTGGAGCCGGCTGCTGGCGGGTTTTCTGCTCGGCGTGGTCTTTGCCATGGCGAATGCGAGCTTTCTCTGGGCTACCAAAACGCTGATCGACCGCATGGAACCGGTCAAAACGGTCGAGGTCCGGCAGGTGGAAAGTGCAGCGCCTCAGAAGCTCGTGCAGAACAGTTACTTCACCGGCTTGAGGAAACGAATGGAAGCCAATGTGCAGGAAGCCATTGATCCCTGGTTGCCACGCATGGGGCGGGCTTTGAGTTGGCAACAGATTTTAGGAGGTGCGTTGCTGTTTCCGGTGCTGGTCTTTATCCGGGGTTACGTTGGCTTTTTGAGCAGTTATTGCATGGGCTGGGCCAGTGAACGGGTGGTCAATGATCTGCGCATTAATGTCATGGAGAAATTGAGCAGTCTATCGCTCGATTTCTTTAACCGTTCCACCATGGGCGATCTGATTACCCGGGTAAATGGTGACACGGTAACACTGCAAAAGTGTCTGAGCGTGGGCTTCGGAGACCTGGTGAAGGAACCGGTGACCGTCCTTTTCATCCTCATTTACTTATGCGTGGCGGATTTTCAATTGACCCTGGTCGCCATGGTTTTCCTGCCGGTTTGTGTCTTGCCAGTGGTGGTGTTGGGCAAAAAGGCACGCAAAGCGACCAAGGCCGGGCTGAGCGCAAATATTTCGCAAGCCAGCCTGCTGGTGGAAGTGTTGTCCGGCATTCGCGTGGTTAAAGCCTTCGGACTGGAATCGCATCAGCTCACCCGCTATCGCAAGCTATCGCGGGAACTGGTGCATCACGCGGTGAAAGGGATTCAAGCGCGGGAACTGGTGAACCCCATTATCGAAACCCTCTCCATGGTCGGTTTCAGCGGGTTGATTGTTTACATCGTATACAAAGGCAAGAGCGTGCCGGAAGTGGTGAGTTTTCTGATGGGCATGGTGGTGCTCTACACCTCCGTGAAAAAACTGGCCGCGTTGCACATCACGTTTGAGCAAACCAGCGTGGGTATTGGCCGCCTGATGAATATTCTCAGCGAACAGCCTTCGGTGAAAGACCCGGCACAACCCAAACCGATGACCGGCTTTTCGCAAGCGATCGCTTTTGAAAATGTCAGCTTCGCTTATGGCAATCAATTGGTGTTGAAAGACATTAATCTGACGATTCCGCGCGGGCAAAAAGTGGGGCTCGCTGGCGAAAGCGGCTCAGGCAAGAGCACGTTGATTAATCTGGCGTTTCGCTTCTACGATCCCACGCAGGGGGCGATTAAAATCGATGGCTTGAATTTGCGCGAAGTGTCCGTGGCGGGATTGCATCAACATATGGCTTTGGTGAGCCAGGAAATTGTGCTGTTTGACCTGACCATTGGAGAAAATATTGCGCTTGGCAAAATCGGGGCGACGCAGGCAGAAATCGAAACTGCCGCCAAAGCGGCTTACGCGCACGATTTCATCATGCAACAACCGGAGGGCTATAATACGCGGATTGGCGAACGCGGGGTGAATCTATCCGGTGGCCAGCGGCAACGCCTGGCGATTGCCCGCGCGTTTGTACGCAATGCGCCGATCCTGATTCTGGACGAAGCCACGGCTTCACTCGACTCGCAATCAGAAGCAGAAGTGCAAGCGGCCATTGATCATCTCACCGAAAACCGCACCGTTATTTCCGTGGCCCACCGGCTGTCCACACTGGCAGGCATGGATCGCATCATTGTTTTATCGCAAGGCCGGATTGTGGAACAGGGCGGCTTTAAGGAACTAGTGCGGGCCGGCGGTTTGTTCACGGACATGGCACGCCGTCAGGGTATCATGTTTATGGATGACGGGACAGTGGAAGCTCAAACCGTCGTTAAATAACGCGCATACAACGCTTCCAACCGTTCGCACATGCGTTCCGAACTGTATTCGCGTTGGGCGTAAGCGAGAGCTTGCTGGCCGAGGCGTTGCCGCAAAGCCGGGTCGTTCAGTAACCGGGTGATTTTTTCTGCGAGCGCCGGTCCGCTTTGAAGGGCGGCCAGCAGACCGGTTTCACCATCCCGCACCACTTCGGGAATGCCGCCGACAGAGGTTCCGATCACCGCTTTGCCCATGGACTGCGCTTGCAGGATAATTTGCGGAATGCCTTCGTGTGCGGTCGAGGGCAGCACTAAAATGGAGAGTGATGCCAGGATATTCGGCACATCTTCGCGGTGTCCCAGCAAGGTTACTTTGCCGCTTAAGCCAAGTTCCTGAATCTTCTGTTCAATCCACTGGCGGCGCGGGCCTTCCCCGGTAACGACAAAATGCGCACGGACGTTCTGTTGCACCAGTTCCTGTGCCGCGGCGAGAAAGTAGTCATGCCCTTTCCAACTGCGCAGTACCGAAATCATGCCGACTAACGGGATATCCGCGCTTAGTTTTAATTCCTGCGCTAACGTGCCGTTCACTTGCGGGTTGAATTTTTTTTGATCAATCCCGGTAGCAATGCACGTGACGCGCTCCGGCAGCAGCCCCAGATCCTTAATCAAGCCCGCGGAAATCTTCTCACTGGTGGTGATGACATGATGCGGCAGCGAATGAAACGCAATCCGGCTGGTACCGCGATTAGGATAATCGACTTCAATGTGCCGCGAGCGGATGATCAGCGGCACTCCGGCCAGGCGCGCAGCCAATCCAGCAAGCCAGCCGTCACGGGAACTGTGCGGATTGACCACTTGCACTTTTTCCCGCCGGAAAAGCCCCGCCAGACGGGCCACCGTAAAAGGGAAGGTCCATTTGCGGTCATCCAACGCGTGGACGGAAAGGCCGGCTTCCTGAGCGCGTTGAAAAATCCGGCTGGCCACCGGCGCACACAACAACAGCCGATGCCCACGCGCCTGCATAGCGAGCATTTCCGTGAAAATACGGATTTCCTGCCCGCCCCAACCGAGCGAACATTCCGTGTGTGCGATGACGTAAGGTGGCTTCATGCCATGCTTGTTTCTGAGATTTCTCGGTATCCGCGCCAAGTGCAAGTTTGGAATGCGGCGAAATAATCTGAGCGTGACAACCGGGAAACGCTCCACCCACAATGCGCGGCCATGTTAGCGGCGTTTTTAACGACCTTATTTTTCTCGATCTCAGCGGTCTCCGGTTCACGGGCCACGCGGGTGATGAGCGGCACGGAAGCAAATGTGTGGCGACTGTCCATCGCCACTCTGGTGCTGGCGTTGTACACTTATTTTTTGAGCGCCGGCCTTTCACGGGTCGGTTTTGTCACGTTGTTCCTCAGTGGTTGCATTGGCTTCGGGGTCGGTGATCTCGCGCTCTTTCAGGCGTATCCACGCATTGGCTCACGGCTGACTATGGTCGTAGTGCAATGTCTGGCGGCACCCTTTGCCGCCCTGACCGAATGGTTGTGGCTGGGAACAACTTTAACGGGGCAACAAATGGCCTGCGGTATTTTGATTCTGGCGGGCGTAGCCCTGGCTCTGGCGCCGGGCAAACACATGCAGATTACCCGGCGGCAATTATATGTCGGCGCCAGCTTCGGACTTCTCGCGGCTTACGGTCAGGCCTTTGGCGCGGTGCTCAGCCGGAAGGCTTATACGGTGATGAAACTGGCGGGAGAACCGATTGATGGCATTTCCGTAGCCTTTCAACGCATTACGGGCGGGTTGATTTTTTCCGGTTGTTTCCTGTTATTTTTGAAACGGCGCGAAATCGCCCATCACTTGACCCAACGTCAACCACATCCTTCCGCGCACCCGGATCGTTGGCGCAAAGGCTGGTATTGGCTGATTTTGAATGGTCTGGCCGGTCCAGCGTTTGGAGTAAGTTGTTATCAATGGGCGTTGAAAACCACACCTACGGGGGTGGTGCTGCCAATTGTGGCAATAACGCCGATTGTAGTAGTGCCGTTTACGTTATGGCTGGAAGGTGAAAAGCCCACTGTACGATCTCTATTAGGTGGTTTCCTGGCTGTTACCGGTGCGGCGTTGCTCACGCTGGCCGCGAAGTAAGTAACTTTGTCTTTGGAAGGCGCACCTTCCCAAGCGGTTCAAAGGAAAATGACCGCCTTCCATTGAAAATGCTCCGGCAAGGATTATGCTTTTAGTAGGCATAAGAATTTAAACTTTGATCAGCAGTTCCTCCTGCGATCAAAACCTGGGGTGAGCGAGTGTGAGGGCCAAATCATACCCGTTCGCCCCTCCATTTCTGTGTTCTGTCAATTCAGCGTCTACGCAGTTCACCCCATTTCTCGCCGGTAACACACCCCATAGGCAGAGCCCCGGAGCCGCTTTAGTTTAGTTCGTGGTTACACAACCCGGATTAAAATCCCCAACCAAAAAGGAAGACGAGATGAATACCTTACGTTCACATCGCTGGGCAGGCAGTTGGTTTGCACGGAAAATGGCTTTAGCCCTGGCGCTCGCCGCCGGAATGGCCGGAACCATGAAGGCAGATGATAATAATCCTGCTGCTGCTACTCCCGCCCCTTCGCCCACGAACGCGGTGTCACCTGATAACGCCATCCAGCCTCTCTCGGTAAGGCAAAGTTATACCCGGGGCATCGGTGTCGGCGCGATTTTTGGCGAACCGACCGGCTTGAATGTGAAAGGTTGGATTTCAGATCAAAGCGCGATTGATGGCGCGGTGGCTTATTCTTTTAGACGCCCGCATTCGCTGGACGTTTATGGAGATTATTTGTGGCACAATTTTGATTTGTTACCCGTCTCGCGCGGCAAACTTCCCGTTTACTTCGGTGTCGGCGGACGCTTGCGGGTTGAAGAACATCGCGACACCCGGTTCGGGGTGCGCATCCCGGTCGGTATTTCCTATATGTTCGATAGTGTGCCACTGGATTTATTCGCGGAAATTGCGCCCGTGCTTGATGTGACTCCGAGCGTGCGGGGTGCGATCGAAGGCGGCATCGGCGTACGCTATTGGTTCCGCTGATCCGTTCCGCGGGGCCAGATGATTTGGGAAAGGCATGACGTATGAAAAAATGTGTCGTTCAAAGCCTCGTTGGCCTCGTGGCAATACTGTGTTTATTCACCTCACTTCGCCCAGCCTGGGCGGACGAAGTCAATGATGAGCAAAAAGCTTCCGGGACGCTGCTCTCCGTCAATGAGAAGGATCGGACGGTTGCCATCGAAGGAATCTTTTTTCAAAAATCGTATAATCTGGCCGATAACTGCCGGATCATTATTCCGGATAAGACGGAAACCAAAATCAGCGACCTCCGCCCGGGCCACCGGGTGGAGATCAATTACCGCAGCATCGATGGGGTGCTGGTCGTCAACCGGCTGCGCCAGGATAATCTGGTGATGATTGGTTCCGTAGAGACCATCCAGTTGGATAAGCGAACGCTGGCGCTAAGTGTGGGAACGCGGGTGAGAGTTTTCAATATAGCGGACACCTGCCGCTTCTTTGCCCGAGGCAAGGAGCAGGGAAAACTGGAAGACTTGAAACCCAATCAGAAAATCAACGTGAGCTATGAAGTGGAGCGGGAAAATCTCGTGGCCTATAAAATCGAACTGCGCAGCGAACGTTTCTCCGGACTGCTGGACGCCGTGGATGTCACGAGCCGCACTGTTAAGGCTAAATATCTCATGACCACGAAACGGTTCAATCTGGCCGAGGATTGCGAAATCATCATCAACGGCCGGAAAGGCGGCAAATTGACCGAACTTAAGCTCGGTAGCGGCGTGGAGATCAATTACGAAAATATCGACGGCGTTTATGTCGCCCAACGGATCGTGCAGGGAGACAACGCGGCCAGCCCATAAAAAATCCGCCGCGAAGACAGGCTTCACGGCGGATGTAAAATCCCGCGGTCGACTGTTTATTTCGGCAATTCGAGAAGCTTCATATTGCGGAACCAGATTTCATCTCCGTGATCCTGTAACAGCAGATGGCATTGCACCCGGCTGCCGAAATTTTCCACCTTGCTGAATTTGCTTTGGGCCACGGCGGCTTTGACCACGTCGCTGCCCAATTCATACTCCAGCACCTTATCGCCGTTCAGCCAGTGTTCCACATGATTCCCGCGCACGAGAATGCCTGAGCGGTTCCATTGGCCAGCTGGCTTGGGTTTGGCGCCCGTTGGTTTCAGCACATCGTAGAAAGCCGCCGTCGCGCGTTTGCCTTCCGCCTTGTGGGCGTCTTCATGGCGGTCATCATCAATTAATTGATACTCATGGCCTAAGAGCACCTTGCGCTCCTCGCTCACGAAATACTTCAAACCGCTATTAGCCCCTTCCGCCACCTTCCATTCCCAGCGCAGGTCAAAATTCTCGAAAGTGGCATCGCTTACGATATCGCCACCGCCGCCTTTATTGATGTGATGAAACGAGTTGTCATTGATATCCCAGCCTTTTTCCGGAAAGGTCGTTTTCTTAAACATGTGCCAGCCAGCGATCTTCTGCCCGTCAAAGAGCAGCTTCCAACCGGCGGCCTTCTCTGCTGAACTGAGTGTATTGTAAGCCGGTTTCGATCCGGCGCCATGGTCCGTCGAAGCACAACCCGGAGCAAAAACCAGACACGATAAAGCTGCCAAAGCGAATAACGATTTCAGTGGATTCATATAATGGTTGCCTCAGTGGTAGAAGAATCCGCAGGGATTATCAAGCGGTGAAAACGCCGTCGAATGAAGCCGGGATAAAGATAAAAGACAGACCGCGATGGAAAGCAGCCCGGCAATGGAGGCTGGAACCATCAAAATGGGTGATGGTTTGCGTCGTTTATCCAGCTTGTTCCGGGTGAATTTAAGCAACGGCAGACGACATGAAAAATTCGATTGGCATTGACACTAACGAATCGGGAATGCGGAATTCCTGAAATGCGATCCACCTCCACTTAGCGTGTGTCCGGACAAAACATCTGATAGCGGAAAGGTTTCCGGCAGGCTTCAGCCAGCCGGCATCATCCGTTGCCTCATACTGCTGCTATGCCTGGCTGGCTGGGCCGGATGCTCACCGGCAACTTCAAAAAATGAAGTGAAGCAAGGGCCCACGACAAATGCCCAACCGACCGCCACCGCCAAGGCAGCCGAGGCAAAGCCATCCGGGGGGAGCAGTGGAGCTGAGTTAGCGCATGCGGTATGTTCATCCTGCCATTTGTTTCCGGAACCTGAATTATTGGACCGGGTGGCCTGGGGAATGGAGGTGCTCCCTAAAATGAAGCGCATGCTGGGCTTCCTGCCGGTGGATTACGAGAAGATGCCCGGCGGTTTGTATGTGCGGCAAGCCCGGCCCTTTGCGGCTTCGCCAATCATCAGCGAAAATCAATGGATCGAGATTTGCCGGTATTATCTGGAGCAGGCACCGCCACAGGTTTTACCCCAGCAAGCACGAGTGCAACCGCAAGTGGGACCGGATTATCTGCAGCCGGTGCAAGCACGTTACCACCGGGAACACCCCATCACCTCCCTGATCAAAATTGATAGTGCAGAGAAGCAAATCTACATCGGAGATGGATTGACCAATGCCTTGCATGTGCTTTCACCGGAAGGACGCACCCTGGCGTCCATTGGTCTGGAGAGTCCTCCGGTCAACCTGGCGCTGCGGCCAGAGGGGCTTTACATCACGCTGATTGGCAGCCTGCTGCCTTCGGATGAACCGAGTGGTCAGGTGGTATTTCTGGAAAAGCCCAAGGCCGGAGGTGTGCGCAAGCGGGTCATTCTGGATCAATTGCAACGCCCCACGGATATCGAATTCGCCGACCTGAATGGCGATGGCCGGGAGGACATTATCGTCTGCGGTTTTGGAAATTATCTGGGCCGTCTTTCCTGGTATGAAAACCTGGGCAATTACGAATATAAGGAGCACATCCTGTTGGATCGACAGGGCGCCATCCAGGCCGCGGTGTATGATTTCAACCACGATGGCAAACCGGACATCATAGTCATGATGGCGCAAGCGCGGGAAGGCATTTACCTGTTCCTGAATCAGGGGAACGGTGAATTCACGCAGACGACAATCGTGGAACATCCGCCATCCTGGGGAAACAGTTCGTTCCAACTGATCGACTTCAATGGGGATGGGTTCATGGATATTCTCGCCACCAATGGCGATAATGGGGACTATACTTTGATCCCGCCACCGCTGAAGAATTATCATGGCATCCGGATTTACCTGAACGACGGGCACAATCATTTCAAGGAATCGCTCTTTTACCCGTTGAATGGCGCTTACAAAGCGTTGGCGGCGGATTTTCGCGGAAATGGCCAGCTTGATATTGCGGCGATTTCATTCTTTCCCGATTATCAGAAATCTCCCTGGGAAAGCTTTGTCATGCTGGAAAACCAGGGGAATCTGAAATTTAAAGTTTACTCACCGCGCGAAAGCCTGCTGGCGCGCTGGCTAACAATGGATGTGGGGGATATTGATGGTGACGGCGCACCGGACATCATCCTGGGAGCGTGGAACGCGGATGCGAAACGGCTGCCGGAAATCAATTCGAAGCCGCTGGGCACAGACGGCCCTGCCATCCTGATTCTCAAGAATCAGCGGCACCCGGCAAAGCCAGCGGCACCGGGAGTTTCCAGTCGTTGAGCCGGAACCGCCTGCGCGCACCTATTGACACACTTTCCCGCATAGGGCAACTTTCCTCAGCCCGGGGTGTTTTACGCTGGCAGGCAAAGCGGCGTGACGATGCGTTTAAAGCAAAGACCTGACAGAACATGAAACTTAGGATTTTCGCGGTGCTCTGGCTGGCCATCATTTCTTTGATGGGCGCAGAGCCTCTGCCGACGGAGGTTCTGCCCAGCTGGGAATTTAATGGCCGCACTTACCAAAACGTAAAACTCCAAACACTGCGCGAATCGGACGCCATTTTGCATCACGAGGATGGCCTGCTGCGGGTGAAACTCTCTGAACTTCCTGAACCGTGGAAGAGCCGTTATTACAATCCGGAAAAAGCCGAGCACATGAAAAAGATGGCGGCTTTGAAAAAGGAATATGACGCCCTGATCAAACAGATTCCGGCGGAAGTGGTGAAGGAGAATACCTGCCGGCTGATTGATGACCGGCTGGTAAATACCAACCAGATGCGGCATATCAATGGCCGGATTTTCAAGAAACTGCCGGGCGCATTCCTGGCGCACACATTCTCCGTTTCCTCCTCGGGCGACCGGGATTTCGGCGCGGATATTTACGTGCTCTGCCCGGATGACGTGTACAAGAATCTGGTGGAGGATACGGACTTTACGTTTTTCGCAATGAAGACGATCAAGACGTACGATTACAAAAATTTTATCGGCTACGTCACGACGTACAATTTGTACGACATGGGCAAACCGTATGTGTCCGATGTTTTGAAAAAACTGACGGCGGTGGGGTTATTCCCGTTACCGCCGGAATTGATGCAGAAATAGCCCATCCCGCAACCGCGTTCCATTCCGGAACGTGGATTGCCTCTCACCGAAGACTGGTTTAGGATAATTCATCATGAATCCGTATTTTGCCTGTGTTCGCCGCTTATTGGGGATAACTACATTGTTGTTGGTTTTAGCCGGGCTCCGGTTGAACGCCGCCGATTCCGCCTGGAAACCGGTGTTTCTTTACAGCCGCTATTTTAATGCCCAAGGAGAAACGCGTTATTTGCCGGACGGCACGTATAAAGAAGTGCTAACGCGGTTGCGGACGGAATTTGAAGTCCGCATCAGCAACGAACCGCTCACGAAAGAAAATCTGGCGGGCGTGAGTGTGCTTTTGATCGCGAACCCGAGCGATCGCGCGGTCGGCAAGAACCCGCAACCACATCATGTGGACAGTCACGATATTCAAGTGCTGACCTACTTCGTGCAACAAGGAGGCGGATTAATCGTAATGGGCAACCAGGAAAATCATAATCTTGAAATCGAGGATATGAACAAACTGCTTGGGCAATTCGGCCTGGAATTCAACAACGTCATGACCGATGTAAAGCGGCTCGTGCTGCCGAAGGAGACGCCGGTGATTGGGGGCTTGCGCTGGGGCTATTATACCGGCAATCAGGTATTAATGGCGACCAACCACTTCGCCAAGCCGCGCGCGCTGGTGCTGAACGACCTCACGCAAAAACCGCTGCAAGGCACGCGGGATCAGCCCGGCGCATTGCTGGCGGTGTCAGAACCGAAGCATGGCCGCGTCGCTGTCGTCACGGATGCCGGCTGGATCAGCAATGACGCGCTAAGCGGCAAAGGGATTGGCGGAGTCGCCATTCAAGATCAGGATAATTGGGAAATATTCCGTCGGCTCTCACATTGGGTCGCCGCGCATCCGGACCCGAAAGCGAAATGAGACACGGATTCAACCTGGCAGCATGAACGCAGCCGATTCACCGAAACGGGGATGGTGGTTCTGGTGGCTGTTGGTGGTGGGGTTGAATTACGGTCGGCTGGCGCAAGCGGCACCGCCCCTGGAATGGGTGGAGATTTCCGGAGATCAAAAAGGTTTTGTTCTTAAATCTTCGCATCAGAAATTCACGCCGTGGGGTTTCAATTACGATCACGATGAGCGGGGTCGATTAATTGAAGATTATTGGCTCACAGAATGGCGCAAGGTAGAGGAGGATTTTGGCGAGATGAAACGGTTCGGCGCGAATGTGGTGCGCGTGCATTTGCAATTCGGCCAGTTTATGGAGACGGCCGGGAAGCCGAACCGCAAAGCGCTGCGGCAATTGGGGCAATTGCTGAAACTGGCGGAACAAACCGGCCTGTATCTCGATCTTACCGGGCTGGCCTGTTATCACAAACAGGACGTGCCAGCATGGTATGAGGCGTTGCCGGAAGCGGACCGTTGGACGGCGCAAGCACATTTCTGGCAGGCCATCGCCAAAGAGTGCCGGAATAGTCCGGCGGTATTCTGCTACGACTTGATGAACGAGCCGCTGGCTCCGGTGGGACCGGGCAAAGGCAAGGATTGGCTGCCCGGCCAACCGCTGGGAGGCGAGTATTTCGTGCAGATGATTTCGCTGGAGGCGAACGGACGTGAGCGGGAGGAAATCGCGCGCACGTGGGTGAAAACTTTGGTCACCGCAATTCACCAGGTGGACAAGCGGCATCTGGTGACAGTCGGATTGGTGGATTGGAGTCTGAAAAAGCCGAACGTGCTCTATTCAGGATTTGCTCCGGAAATCATCGCGCCGGAACTGGATTTTGTCTGCGTCCATTTGTACCCGGTCAAAGATAAGCTGGATCAAAACCTGGGCACGCTCAAGGGATTCTCCGTGGGCAAACCGGTCGTGATTGAAGAAACGTTTCCTCTGAGTTGTTCGGTGGAAGAATTCGAAACGTTCATTCAACGGTCCAAACCGGACGCCGCCGGGTGGATTGGATTTTATTGGGGAAAGACGCCAGAGGAAAGTAAAGGTTCCAAAGAATTCGTGGATATCCTGATGACGGCCTGGCTGGAATTTTTCCAGAAACAGGCCAAAGCCATGACGAAATGATCCGCCCGTAAAAACGCCATCCTACCAGCATCGAGGAGTTTTATGCGCTTTGCCATTCTGCAACGATCCCTGGAAATTCCCGCGGTGGAGAAGCTGCAACATGCCTTCCAGACGGTTTCCGGCCTGGTGGCGGCAGATGCGCACGCAGTGGCCAGGCATGCGTTTGGCATTCTGGTGAAGGGGCGGAGCATTCAGGACGCATTGGCGCTGCAACAGGCATTGCAAGCGGAAGGAATTGATACGGCAGTGGTGGCGGAGTCCGACATTCCGGAAATGCCGCCTACACAATTTTTCCAGCGGATGGAGTGCGGGCCGGATAAGCTGACGATTCAGGATAACGTCGGGCGAATGATTGAAATTCCCTGGACTGAGGTTTTGTTGATCGCCGCTGGCCATGTGCACGTCACCGAATTTAATCGGGTGGGAGAGGAGAAGCAGGTATTGAAGGACCGGCCCGGTGGCCCATTCCTCACGGCGCGACATCTGGTTTATGAAACGGTGGTAGAATACTCCACGAAGGAGCAGCGTTTCGCGCGCTGGCTGATCGAAATAATTCTGCAAGGTGGACAGCAGCGTTATAGCGTGGTGGCTGACACGGCGGCACCGCTTTTATTTCAAGCACTCGGCTCACAGAAGACTGACAGC
>JBEHZA010000012.1:0-25083 GCA_048497895.1 Verrucomicrobiota bacterium | reverse complement strand
AACAAGAATCCTTTGGATAACATTTGCAAGGTGCGAGTGGTACGAATCAATCGTTTGTAACGCAAACGTTGCATCATTTTATCCAACAAACGTCTACGAATCGTCATGACGGCCCATTTAGGTGAGGATGGAGCGGTTTGCGATAGCGCAGGAGGTTGTCAGCCAAGTAATTCCTGCAAGTGGGCATAACCGCGCTTGAGCACTTCGTTGGGGTCTTTGGTCCACAGTTCGCGGTTGAAAAGTTCAAGGCTGACGGTGCCACGGTAGCCTTTTCCCTTGAGCAATTGGATTTCGGCCCGGAGATCGATTTGACCATCGCCAGGCATAACGCGGTCAGGGTCGGTTTGGGTGCGGGGTGGTTTGGCAGGATGAGCGTCATTGATGTGATAATGGCTGATGCGTTCGATGGGAACGGCGCGGAGGTCATCCAGCGTCGAGCCACTGTTCCAGTTGTGGAAGGCGTCGAGAATGAGCGTGGCGTCGGGATCGTTCGCAGCCTGCACGACTTGCCAGGCTTGCGCGAGTTTACTCGTGGAACCGAAGAAGCTGATGTACTCGAACGTGGGCTTGACCCCGACTTGACGGCCAATGGCCAACAAATCCTGATAACGCTTGGTAATTTGGGCAAGGTCGCAAGGGAGCCGTGGCGGCGTGGCGACGACCCACGGTGAATGCAAACGCGCGGCGAGTTCCATCCGCCGTTTGGCTTCATCGAGGAGCAGAGGGTATTCCAGGTCGATGGCTTCGGCCCAACCGCGCAGGGCAATCATGCAGGGGACCATGAGACCTGTATCAGCGAGGGCTTTCTCAACCTCGCTCACTTCACCGCCCTGGCCGATATATTCGTAGATATCGTTGAGCCAGAGTTCGACACCTGCGAAGCCGTGTTTGGCGGTGAGCTTGATTTTATCCAGCAAGGGGGTGGTCTTGATGGTGCTGGTGTTGAGGCAAAGGGTGAAGGGCATGAGGCCTATTTTTGCAATTGGATTATCCTTGTTGGTCAGTGGTGTGTATTTTTCTCAAAAACTCTAAAAAGGTATTTGCACAAATGGATATGCTTCCGTCTTTTGAGACGGCGACAATTAACAGTTTTCCGTTTGCGGACTGAAATGCAAACTCAACCTCTTTTCCAGCCGCGAAATATAGCAATCCGTCGCCTGGTACTGTTTTCTCCCATCTTTCGTTGACTTGCTTCATTTGTTCGTAAGACCAGATATTTAGATATTTCTTAGGTCCTACCGAACCAACGAGTCCGTTAGAATGTTCCATTAGAATTTGATAATCCAATGGAAAATAGAAACGTAAGTTGCTGAGTGTCTGAAAGCGTGGCCGTCTCAACCCCTCCGTTTTGGATAGGTTCGCGGTTAATTCTACTATCTCATTACGAATTCTGGTGCGCCGAACGTATCTTTTTATATCTTCAGAAAACCAAAAAGACATGACTAAAAAGGGTGGTATCGCAAAAACGATCGTCATTACCAGGTGGCCACTTTGATACCAAAGGAAACTGATCGCGCCCGAAATGAGACCCATCACAGACAGCCGCCGATTTCGATCTGCGATCCACATACGTTTAATTCATTAGAATGTAGTTCTTTTAGAGCGCAAGGAGGAAAACAAGGGGACTGGTGTTTAATGTCAATTGCTTGTGACGTCTTTTCGCCCCTGCCGTTCAGATTATAATCCCGATTTCCCGTCTTAATTCATCGAGCACCCGCATGTTGCCGAGGGTGTCGGTGGGGGTGATCCAAGGGGGCTTTTCACCGGCGGCCGCGGCGGCGAATTCGTCCGCTTCGGTGGCGAAAATGGTTTTGGCGGGTTCGATTTGCAGGCGTTGTTCACGGGTGCCTTGCGTGAGAATGAGCGTGCCGTCGCTGTGCCAGGGAAAAGGGATGGTAATATGACCATGGGAGCCGCCGATGAAGGTGGAACGATCGGCTTCAACAGTCATGCCACAGGTGAAGGTGGCGAGCACGCCGCCGGGGAAACGCAAGGTGCCCGCAGCATATTCATCCACCCGGGAAGAGTGCATGTGCGCAATGGCGTGCATGGCTTCGGGTTCGGCGCGGGTGAGCGCACGGCAGAGATTAATACAATAGCAGCCGACATCCATGAGGGAGCCGCCGCCCATGTCACGTTGATAGCGGGCGTCGCTGGTGAGGTCGGGACGGTTGAAGGTGAAATTGGAGCGGATGAGTTTGATCTGACCGATGGCGCCAGTGTGGACGAGGTCGAGCAGCTTGTGGATGACCGGTTGGCAGCGATACATGAAACCTTCGACGAGCAGGCGGTTGGTGCTGGTGGCGAAGGTGAACATTTCTTCGGTTTGTTTGGCGTTTACAGCGAGGGGCTTTTCGCAGAGGACGTGTTTGCCGGCTTGCAGGGCGGCGATGGACCATTCGTGGTGGAGGCCGTTAGGGAGGGAATTGTAAATGGCATCGACACTGGGATCGGCAAGAATTTCTTCGTAGCTGCCGTGCAGCGTGCAATTGAATTCATGGGCGAAGCGGCGGGCGGTGTCGTGCGTGCGGGAGCCAACGGCAACGAGTTGACCGCGCTG
Organism: Verrucomicrobiota bacterium; assembly: GCA_048497895.1. Taxonomy (GTDB): domain Bacteria; phylum Verrucomicrobiota; class Verrucomicrobiia; order Limisphaerales; family JBEHZA01; genus JBEHZA01. Next base: position 22,523 of record JBEHZA010000012.1, on the reverse strand, counting down.
GCTTTGCGGCAATTGCGTGGCGAATTTACGCGCAATGGAGCCGGTGCCGAGAATGCCCCAGCGGAGAGGTTTGTTCGCAAATCCGGTGGTATTCATGGGCATTGAATCAAAATTAATTTCAAAGCTCGACGGAGTCTCGCTCCACCGGCGGGTTTCTGAATAATCAACTTGGCTTGGCGCGCGCAGGCAAGGCATATTTCGCAAAGAAATTTTCCACCAACAGCCGATTCACCAGCGATATGAACGCAAACTATTCACGGCGGGATTTTTTAACGCGCACGGGTCAATTTGCGGCAGCAACAGCGTGGTTTGCGGGCACAGTTCCCTGGGCGAGAGCGGCGGGGGCGGACGGGAAATTGCGCGCGGCAGTGATTGGCCATACGGGGAAGGGGAATTACGGGCATGGGCTGGATATGGTGTTCGAGGGATTGGAAAATGTGGAGGTAGTGGCTGTGGCAGATGCCGACGCGGTGGGCTTGGAAAAGGCAGCGGCGAAAATTAAAGCAGCGAAAAAGTATTTGGATTACCGGGAGTTGTTAAAGCAGGAAAAACCGCAGTTGGTGAGTATTGCACCGCGTTGGACGGAGGAGCATTACGCGATGGGCAAGGCGGCGTTGGAGGCAGGGGCGCATATTTACATGGAGAAACCGTTCACGCAAACACTGATGCAGGCGGATGAATTACTGGCGCTGGCGGAGCGGCTGGGAAAGAAAATGGTGGTGGCACATCAAATGCGATTGGCGCCGAGTACGCAGCAGGTGAAGCAGGCGTTGGAGCAGGGAGTGATCGGTGACCTGCTGGAGATTCACGCTTTCGGCAAACAGGACAAACGGGCGGGCGGTGAAGATATGCTGGTGCTGGGCACGCACTTGTTCGATCTGATGCGTTTCTTCGCGGGAGATGCTCAATGGTGTTCGGCGCGGATTCAGCAGAGTGGTCATGACGTGACGCTGGCGGAGGCGCATCCGGCAACGGAAGGAATCGGGCTGGTGATCGGTGATGAGGTGGAAGCGCAGTTTGCGTTTGCGAAAGGGGTGACGGGGACATTTACGAGTCGTGAGCGGAGGCAAAAGACGGCGGGGGATTGGGGCCTGATGCTGGTGGGAAGCAAAGGGGCGATCCGGATTAAAACGGATGTGTTTCCGAATACGTTTATTTTGAAAGCGGGCCAATGGAACGCAGAGGGCGTGGCTGATGCGTGGCAGCATTTGGAGAATGATCCAAGTGCAACGGCGACGAAGGCGGACCGGAGCTTTGCGGCAGGCAATAACCGGGCAGCGAAAGATTGGCTGGAAGCGATTCGCGCGAATCGCGAACCGGCATGCAGTGCGCGCAATGCGATGAAGTCGCTGGAAATGGTCATGGGGGTGTTTGAAGCGGGCGTGTCGGGTCGGCGGGCGGTGTTTCCGCTGGTGAACCGGAAGCATCCGTTGGAGGGGTGATGGGAAAATGACGAATTACCGAATGACGAAATCCGAACGAAATCCCAATAACGAAGTTTAAAATGAGCATCTGTTCGTTTGTGGTTTAAAATCGGATTTTCCCTTTCGTGTATTCGGCGTATTTCGCGGTTTGAACCTCTTCGTGCTTCGGCCTTGCTCATTCTTTCAGATTTTGTCATTCGGTAATTCGTCATTTCCCTAATCCGTGTGTATCTGTGTTCATTCGTGGTTAAACGGGTTTTGGTTTGAAGGAGTCTTGAATTAATCCGGCGGGGGTCTAAGCTCGAAGCAATAAATCCGATTCAAATTTATGAGGCATTATTTCTTGGGCGCAATGATGGGGACGCTGGTGCTGGCAGGCGCAATGGCAACGGCTCAGGCGGGGGTGAAGGACAAGACACTGGATATTTACTGGATTGATTCGGAAGGAGGCGGTTCGACCTTGATTGTCACGCCGGCGGGGGAATCGGTGCTGATCGATACGGGCAATCCGGGTGGGCGCGATTCCAAACGCATTTATGAAGTGGCGACGAAAGCGGCCGGTTTGCAGAAGATTGATAATATTTTAATTTCGCATTTTCACATCGACCATTTTGGCGGTGCGGCAGAGGTGGCGGATTTAATGCCGGTGGGAACGCTGTATGACAAGGGCATTCCGGAGCGTGATCCCGATAATAATTTCAACGATACGCGTTGGCCGTTGCTCTCGGCGCCATACCGGAATATGAAGGTGAGTCAACGGGTGACGATCCGGCCGGATAACGTGGTGGCGTTGAAACAGCCGGAAGGCGCGCCGAAACTGGCGTTGCGTTGCCTGGTGGCGAATCAATTATTCACGCGCGTGAAGCCGCAGGGGACGAATCAGAATCCGTTGTGCAGCTCGGTGCGGTTGAAGGAGAAGGACCGGTCCGACAATGCGAACAGCGTAGTGAGTGTGCTGGAGTATGGCGGGTTCCGATTTTTCGACGGTGGCGATCTGACGTGGAATGTGGAGGGCGAGCTGGTCTGTCCGTTTAATCTCGTGGGCACGGTGGATGTGTATCAGGTGAATCATCACGGGCTGGATGTGAGCAATAATCCCCTGCTGGTGAAGTCAATTTCGCCGACGGTTGCCGTGATGAATAATGGGGCGACCAAGGGGACGGGTGTGGAGACGGTGGCTACTTTGAAGGGGACGGCCTCCATTCAAACGATTTACCAGATGCACAAGAATGTGCGGCCGGACAAGGCGAATACGGCGGACGAGTTTATCGCCAATATCGAGGAAAAGTGTGAAGCGCATTACATCAAGCTGAGCGTCGCGCCGGATGGACAGAGTTACACGGTGAGCATTCCGGCTACGGGACATACGAAGACATATCAGACGAAGGCGAAGTGATAAACAGCGGTATCGATCGGTGAAAGCGGGGTTTGGGGCCGCCTTCTCATCCCGGCTTTTTCTCCCCTGTGTGGAAAAAGGTGTGACGGGCGGGCGGAAAGATTTATGGAGATATTATTTGCTTATCGGGGAGATTAGGACGACTGTCGCCGCAGTTAGATGGTCTTTTCAGTTTCGAGACATGGTAGTTCATCAGGTGATCGTAAGTGTTCAGTGGTGATTTGAAACCCGAATCCGGGAACAGTCTTCAGAAAGAGGAGTCAGTCTATAGCAAACACTATGAATACTAAATTATACGTTGGAAATCTTTCCTACGACATCACCGAGAACGACTTGCAAGATTTGTTCACCCCCCATGGTCCGGTTACCGAAGTTAACCTGATGATGGATCGTCTCACGGGCAAGCCCCGCGGTTTCGGTTTCGTCACAATGGCGACGAAAGAAGGCTCGGATGCCGCTATTGAAGCTTTGAATGGCAAAGACGTCAATGGTCGCGCCCTGACCGTCAACGAAGCGCGTCCCCGGGAAGAGCGTCCCTCTTTCGGCGGTGGCGGCGGCGGTGGTTATCGCGGCGGCGGTCGCAGTGGCGGCAACGGCGGTGGTGGTCGCCCGAATCGCTATTAAGTTTCGGCTCGCGTAGCTGAATCTACATTTGGGGTGGAGTCTGGTTTATCCGGACTCCACCCTTTTGCTTTTCGTAAGGAAAAAGGAAGAGTGCAGAATGTAGAATGCCCGAAAGAAATCCGAAGCTCGAAGGAGGCAGCCGCGGAATACGCGAACAGGGAAGCGGAGTTTTAAACGACGGATTGACGCGGGTAAACACAGATAAGGCGGAGGGAATGATGAAGCTCAGGCGTGGCATTTGGTGCGGGCGAGTTGGGATAGGTGAGATCGGAGGGCGTGCCACGCCTTGATCTGGTGAAGGTGTTCCAGCAAGCAGGTTTCGAAGGCGTTTTTCAATAGACCTTCCTGAGCGATTGCCTGATTGATCAGGTCTCCGAACTGGCATAACTGCGTTTCTGAGTAAGTATCCGTCTGGAAAAATTGGGAGAAGCCAATGAGCACGGAATGATAGGTGGGTGCAAAATCGTGGATCGGTCCCGAATACGCGGCACGATATTGCGGAAAGAGGGTGAACAGGGTTTCGAGGAGTTGTTCGGGCGTGTGGGGTAACGGGGTCATTTGCACAGCAGATCTCCATTCCCGTTCGTATCGTAGCTGATGGCCATATCGATAGTGGTAAAGTCAAAGGTCATTAAGTGAACTTCTCCGCCGTTGGAGAGAAGAAAACGCATGGTGCCACCGGAACGCAATGGTTGGGATGAACCTTGCTTTCGGGAATACATGGATTGCCGGCTAAAATTGTCGGGACGTCCAAGGGTAGCAAGGACCGTGGCGACGGATGGTGATGGTGATTTCTTAGTGAATAGCTTCTGCAAGGCCGCGGCGTTTCGATTGGTTGAGGTGGTGGCGTTAGTGAGTTCGCGAGCTAGGTCGTGACTCCATGACCAGGCGCTGTAATCGGCACCATGGACGTGAATATGAAGCAATGCGAAAATAAGAAACGCGAATTTTTTCACTGCGGGCGTTGTGGCTCAGAAAATGATAATACTACCTTTTGTTACCAGTCTAGGTTCCTCCTTTTTGGGGTTTTGGCAATGCAATTCGGAAGGCTTGGGAACCCCCTCACCCCGGCCCTTGTCCCCCAATGGGGGAGAGGGAGAAACATCAGGCGGCGGTCGATAGAGGACGTATTTGATTACGGCACGAATTTTGAGATCGAGGTAAAGGGTACAGAAGGTCGGGAAGCGGGTTCTCGACGGACGTTGGACGTGTGCTATAAATAAGTTGTCCCGGCAGGGTTCTATTCATGGGCAGGGGCGCAAGTAATTCATTATCGATTATGGCTGAGAAAAAGGGTTCAACGGCGGGGTTGGTGAAAACGCTCCTGATTTTGGTGGGGGCGATTGTGCTGTACATGGGGATCTCCATGTATCATATGAGTCAGGTGATGGTGCCACATTCTTACGCGGCATGGACGACGGGAGATTTGATAGTGGAATATTTAAAAACCCACGGAGACAAATGGCCGCAGGATTGGGTAGCGTTGAAAGAGGCCAAGGAGAGTCTGGTGCGCGACGGAAAGAATATTTATTGGGATTTTGATAAGTTGCCGGCGATCGTAAAGGTCGATTGGAAGGCGGACATGGAGACGCTGGTGCATTTGGTGCAGGGAGGTCATGCGGCGGATGTGAAGGTGGTGACGCAGTTGGATGGCTCACCACTGGAAACGGCGTGGGGTCCGGATACAGAGCCGAATCAAAAGATTGCGCGTTATCTTGCTGCAAGGTATTCGGCGACTAATGCCATAGCACCGGTATTGAAATGAGGAACGGGGTTGATGACAAAACCTTAATGACGAAATCTGAAAGAAATCCGAAGGCCCAATGACGAATCTCACCAGACGTTCACTAACGCTGGGTTTTTTTTGGGTGATTCTGTTTGGGGTGACGTCCTGTAGCACTGGGCGACCGCGAACCTCACCAGTCGCGATGGAAAAACTTGTCGAAGAGATCATCGCCACTTTCATGGTCAAAGGCACTCATCTCGATGAACAGTTGCAGGAATTTTATCGGATTTATGGAGTTTGGCCCGCCAGTGCGGAGGAGTTCATGTTTTATTTGGATCCATGTGGCTCGAAAAATACTCGAACACCGTGGGGTGAATTGGTGCTTTTGCCGCGCGCAGATGGCGGGCTGGGAGTTGGATTTAAGGGCGGTATCGGAGCTGTGAAAACGGTGGTGCGGCGGCGAGAATGAAGTGACTGTGGGAAATGATTGAAAATCCGGAAACGGTGTTGGGGAGAAGTAGTGCTGGAGAAATGCAAAGGCCCATCATTAAAATCAAGGACTCTGATGAAAAGTGTTAAAGGGGATCTGATTCAATTAGCCGAAGATGGCAAATTCGATGTAATCGTACATGGCTGTAATTGCTTTTGCACGATGGGGGCAGGAATTGCTAAAGCCGTAAAAGCTCGATTTCCAAAGGCGTACGAAGTCGATAAGAGAACGGAACGTGGCGATCGGTCAAAGTTGGGGACTTTTAGTTTTGCAGAGATCGATTTGAACGGGCGCAAGCTCGTGATAGTAAATGCCTACACGCAGTATGATTGGCGCGGATCTGGAACCAAGGTGGATTATGAAGCGGTGGGAAAATGTTTTCGTGGTGTCACAGCAAGATTTCAGGGGCTGAGGATCGGCATACCCAAAATTGGAGCTGGATTAGCAGGGGGAGATTGGTTGAAAATTTCGTCAATTATAGACGATGCAACAAAACATGAAAATATCACGCTCGTAGAGTTTGAATTTTCTAATCTCGAATAGAAATCATTTGCACCATGAGTGAGAAGCTCAATTGCTGAGGGCGCTTATGGCTAGGGATAAAACTTCGATTTGCTATTTGAGTGTCAAGCGGGAGCAGGATGCCATGGCTGAAAAGGATGAGCGAACGGGACTTTACACGAATTTCACGGATTTTCACGAATGAAGGAAAAGAGCCTGGAACTTATTTTTTGGGTGTGTGGTTTTCGGAGGCGGCGGTCGTGGGCGGTTTCGGGTTGGTGAAGTGGTTGTTCAGGAGTTCGAATTGGCCGCGGATGATTTGGATGGCTTCGGGTTGGGCGGTGACGTCGCGGCGGGTAATGACGTTGTCTTTTAAAATCGAGGTGGGGCTGCCGTGGGAGTTCAGGACGATGGGCTTGAGACAGTCGGTGAGGGTGTTGTCGTGAAGGTTCCAATTGGCGGCGGGAGGATAGATTTCAAAGCGGTCGCGGGTTTTCAATTCAGCGGGTTGCGTGAGTTTGAAACGGGAGGTGGCGGCGTCGAAGGAATCGATTTCGGCGGTGCCAGCAGGTTTATTATTTTGAAACCAGGCGAAGGTCCAACCGTGATATTGTTGCGGCCACCAGCGGTTGAGAGGGATGGTGCCCGCTCCGGCGATGAAGGTGGTGGGATCAATGACTTCACCGATGACGGTCTGGGTGGTATCGCTGATAATGCCGGTGCCCAGGTTGCGTAGGAGGTTGTCGTGGGCGATGGCGTTCAAGGCTGGCTCGCGAAGGCGGATGCCGGTGACGTTGGCGTCATTGGTGCCGCGCACGTAAATCTGATTGTCGCTGATCAGGGTGTCGTCGGCCATGATGTTGATCGCGGTGCGTGGGACGGATTTCAGACCGCTGGCGGTCATGTCAAAAATGTTGCCGGTGATGGTGGTGTTGCCAGCGGGGAATTCGTTGATATAGCCGGGACCGGTAACTTCGACGGCGGAGGAGTTGAAGTTAATGAAAAGGTTATTGCGGATGATGACTTGCGAAGCGCCGCGGGCGGAGCGGATGGCGCAACCGCCATAGGGGATGTTGTTTTCAAAAACGTTGTCGGCAACGATGATTTGTCCCGCGCCCAGAGCGGGAAAAGTGGCGTCGCGATTGGCCGGGCCGAGATTACCGATGGCGACAGTGCCAGCGTTGCGAATGTAGTTACCGGTGAACTTGACGAAGCGGGACGCGCCTTCCCAGGCACAACCGCCGACGTCGATAATGCGGCAGTTTTGTATAACAGTATTTTCCGTGCCGCACAGGACATCGTTGAAGGCATTGCGGGCAGAATCGGTAACGGAACAGCGCAGGTAAGTGATGCCCTGGCAGTAAGGTTGATCGACTCCGGCGACGGCGCGGGGATCAACGGGAACGGAGGGATTTTGGAAAGTGCCGGGCGCGACGGGCAACGGCAAGCCGGGACGGCTGCGGCTGGAGGAGACGAAGCATTCACCGGACATGCGGCTGGCATGGCAATTTTCCACGAGCACGCGGCGCGTATTCGCAATATCCACGGCGTTGCAGTGTTTCAAGAGAAAACCCCAGATGGCAGTAGAACCAAGCGTGCGGAGTTCACCGGCGCGGTCGCGTTCATCAAAGCCCATGAAGCCGAACATGCGGAAATTGCGAAGCGTAGCTTCTGTGCCGCCATTAATGGAGAAGCATGCGCCTTCGCCCTCGCTGATGTCGAACACGGTATCGACGGAATTCGCGCCTTCGATGGTGAGGGACTCGGGATTTCGCACGCGGATGGTTTGCGCGAGCCGGTAGTGACCAGCGGGGACGAAGACCTTGAGTTTTTCTTTGAGCGCGCGGTCCACGGAGGTCTGGAGAGCAAGGGTATCGTTGTGCCGGATGACGGCGTCTTTCACGGTGCGGTTCGCAGGGTCGTGCAAGGTGAGGGTGTGGCCTTCGATTTTTTCAATGCGGCTGATCAATTGATCACGCGCGCCGAAGGCAATGACATAACCGGCTTCCCAATCGCGCTGGTTGAGTCGCACTTCGGTGCCGCCGCTGAGTTTCTGCCAATCGTGAGTGATGGGTTGTTTGGGTTGCCAGGTGCGGCCAAGGTCATCGCTCCAGCGGAACATGGGCGTGGGGGAAGGTTCGATGTCGATCACGTAAATTACCCAACTGCCCGTGCTGCCATCGAAACCGCGAACTTCAACGGAATTTTGGAGCGGCTTCATGTTTTGATAACGTTCGCCGGTGCCCCAGAGCATAGTAGGCGTGAAACGGATGTTGGATTTGGAAACCATCACGCCCTGGCCGACTTTAAAATCACCGGCGTCGGCAACGGTGACTTGCGTTGAGCCTTCGGTAGTGGTGGCGCTGGTTTCAAATTTGGAGCCGGACGCACCGTAGTCTTGAACATTGAGCCAGCCGGGAGAGGATTCGGTGGCGGGCAGGGTAGAGGTGATGATGGCCTGGCTGAGAAGAACGAGGATGAGGTAATGCCAGGAGTTGGCCCGGTTTGCGTGAGGATTCGCACGATGCATAAAATTTTTCAGGTGTATGCAGGCAGAGATTACACGGGTTTTGTGGGATGGTGCGAAGATTTTTTTGTGCGACACGAATTTCACGGATTTGCGCGAATTTTTTGGACTGAAGTTTGTAGGAGTGTGCCGATTACCAGTTGCGATTGGGCCGGACTGAATTTCCGGCGGCGTCCAGCACTCGTCCATCGACGTAGCCAACGTAGCCGTGAATCGGGCAGCGGATGAAAATTCGGTTCGCATTGGTTTCCGACAATTTCGATGTCACCCATTCGTAGCTGCAGTTATTCGTGGTGAACGTAGTCCAACTGGAGGCGATTGGACGGTTATGGTCGCCGGGACAAATAAGGAACTTCGGAGTGCAGAGTTCATTCGACATGGAAAGAAAATCCGACGGGAGATGATCGTCGTGGTCGTTGGTCCACATACGTTCCGAGCACAGGATGACATTCATCAAGTTCCCACAGTTCACATACTCATGGCGGTTGATAAAGGCCTGCTGCGCGGGCTTCACCATTGCGAGGAGTGGAATCACCAGCAGCACGGAGAAAAAGAAAGTGTATTTCTTCATAGTGTTGGGTGATGGGCTCAGAATTTAATTCGCAGCAGGATTTGCCCTTTACTCGTAACTCTTTACAACCTTTTGTTAGAGATAATTTCAGCTTTTTTTAGGATTTAGCAAGGGGGAGTGAGACATGAAGGACAGGAGGGTAATTAGTTTTGAGGGTGGGAGATAAAATGGGCCGAATTCGCGCGTTCTATGAACCGACACGTGTGAGATATAAGCGCCGGTGGATAGGAGCGGGCTTCAGAGATCGGCAGGGACTACCACAATCCTCCGCACTGGCGCGAGGATTGTGACGTTGCTCGTTTGGACGCTTTAGGCAGAGCTATTGAGTGTAGCCTTCTTCGCCTTGTTCGGTGAGGTCGAGGCCTTGGGTTTCGTCTTCTTCGCTGACACGCAAACTGCCGGTCATAGATTTGACGAGGCGGGCAATCAGGATGGTGGCGAGGACGGACCAGATGAGGACAATGGCGCCGGATTTGATTTGTTCGAGCCAGAGGGTTTTGCCGACAAAATTTTTAATGCGGTCGGCGGCCAGGTTCGGATTCATTTCGGGATTGGCGAAGACGCCCGCGAGGAGTACTCCGAGGGTGCCGCCGACAGCATGGACGCCGAAGGTGTCGAGGGAATCATCGTAACCGAACCGGGCTTTGACTTTGTTGCAGGCGTAGAAGGTGGCGATGCCAGCGAGCAGGCCGATGAACACGGCGGCGTTGGGAGTGACGAAGCCGGCCGCCGGAGTGATGGTGGCGAGCCCAGCGACAGCGCCGGAACAAAAGCCGAGCACGCTGAAGGTGCCGCGCGCGAAATATTCCATGGCAGCCCACGCGACGCAGCCCACAGCCGCCGAGAGGGTGGTGGCGACGAAGGCGTTGGCGGCAATATTATCCGAGGCGACGGCACTGCCGGCATTGAATCCGTACCAGCCGACCCAGAGCATGCCGGTGCCGACCATGCAAAGGACCATGCTGTGGGGCGGCATGGGTTCGCGACCATAGCCGCGGCGTTTGCCGAGCAGGATACAGAGCACCAGGGCGGACCAACCGGAGGTCATGTGGACGACGATGCCGCCGGCAAAATCAATTGCTTTGATGGAGGCATGATCATTGGCGATGCCGTTCATCCAGCCATCTATGCCCCAGAGCCAATGGGCGACGGGAAAATAAACGACGAACATCCAGAGGACGCAAAATAGCATGAGGGCGGAGAATTTCATGCGTTCGGCGATCGCGCCAATGATGAGCGCGGGAGTGATGATGGCGAACATCAATTGATAGATGGCAAAAAGATTATGGGAAACCCATTGGGCGTAATCGGTATTGGGAGCCGCAGTAACGCCGGAGAAGAAAAGATATTTAGCTCCGCCGAGGAAACGTCCGCCGGGGCTGAAGGAAAAACTGTAGCCCACGGCCCACCAGAGCAGGGTGACGATGCCAGCCAGGCCGAAACATTGCGCGAGGACGGAGAGGACGTTTTTGCGCCGGACGAGTCCGCCGTAGAAGAGCGCGAGGCCGGGCAGGGTCATGAAAAGCACGAGGGCGGAACTGGTCATCATCCACGCATTATGGGCGGGACCGGCGACATTCAGATTGGAAGGGGTCGTGGGATTGACGACGCGCGGGGCGTTCTTGAGATAGGCTTCAATGTCTCCAACGCGTTGTTCAAGGGAGGCAGTGGCGATCGACGCATTGGTGGTGTCTTTGGACTCCGGCGATCCGTGGACGAGAAAACACGAAAAAACCAGCAGGACGGAGAGAAGAAGCGTTTTCATGGACAGGTTGCTCAAAAAGTTTCCGGAAAGCTAGACGGCGTGTTCATCGCGTTCATCCGTGCGAATGCGCCAGGCGCTTTCAATGGGTGAAACGAAGATTTTACCGTCGCCAATTTTTCCCGTGCGTGCGGCTTTGGTGATGGCGCTGACGATGGCGGGAACCTGCGCTTCGAGGGCGACAATCTCGATTTTGGTTTTCGGGAGGAAATCGAAGGTGTATTCGGCCCCGCGATAGACTTCCGTATGACCCTTTTGGCGGCCGAAGCCTTTGACCTCGGAAACGGTCATTCCCGTGATACCCAGCTCGCGCAGGCTTTCTTTAACCTCTTCGAGTTTAAATGGTTTTATAACCGCTTCGATTTTCTTCATTTGCTTCCATGCCTGGTTGCCGGATGTCGATCAGCACAATTGAAGTGGGCAGGTTGCAGAAATGAAATGTATCAATCAACAGTTTTGTATGAAAATAATTCATGTTTTAGAGCGGAGGAAAGAAAACCGAATGATTAAATCTGAAAGAGGAATTGGGGGACGACGTTATGGGAATATCAGAAGACTTCGGGGATGCCTTCTTCCATGATGCGGAGGTGGTCGAGGATGCCATTGCTTTGGGCAAGTTCTTTGAGCCAGCGAGGGGGCTCGTCCATGGCTTCAAAGGAGAGTTTGAAGGAGCCGAAGTGCATGGGAACGAGCCATTGAGCGCGGACGTCATGAAAGACTTTGACGGCGTCGTCAGGGCCCATGTGGACGTGGCGAAAGGATTCAGGATAGTAGGCGCCAATGGGGAGCAGGGCAACTTCAGGGGAGAAGCGGGTGCCAATGTCCTTAAAGCCATCGAAGTAGGCGCTGTCACCCGCGTGGTAGATGCGGCGGCCTTGATGTTCCAGGACGAAGCCGCCGTAGCCGCGGTGTTTGTCGTGAATGGTGCGGGCACCCCAGTGTTTGCAGGGGGTAAGGGTGACTTTCCAATCACCGTGATGAAAGCTTTCCCACCATTTGAGTTCGATAATGCGCTCGAAGCCGAGACCTTTGGCGAGGTTCCCGACGCCCCAGGGCATAACGCCAATTTTAGGCGAGGGGAGTTTGCGCAGGGTGGGTTTATGAAAGTGATCGAAATGTGCGTGAGTGAGGAGCACGAGATCGATGGGCGGCAGGTCTTTGAGCTTAAGTCCGGTGTGTTTGAGCCGCTTCACGAGGAAGAGCCAGTTGGCGAAATTGGGGTCAATGAGGGCGTTAAGGTCGTTGAACTGGACGAGAAAGGAGGCGTGACCGATCCAGGTGAGGGCGACTTCGCCGTTATTGAGTTTAGGAAACTTGGGAGCGCGATGCTGGCCGGTGCGCTTCAGGAGCATCGTTTTCCAGACCATTTCATGGAAAAAAGTGCGTGGATTAAAGTGGTTGCTCGGAGTTAAGGACTTGAATGAGAGCGGGATACGCCGTTTTCGACGTTCTGGCTCAGGCGCTGACGGTGATTGGCCTTGATCCGGATCCATTGTGTAAATGGTTGTGGTTAAAGTAACATACTGGGGATTGAATAAAAGACAATCTTTCGAGTCTATACCGATAAGTAGGTTAATGTGACCTGCGATAACAAACCAGAAGGATAGCGAGTATGAAAAAGGTAATTTTGATGCTGACCGGGTTAGCCCTGGTGAGTGCCGGGGTTCAGAATGCGTCTGCTGGTGACCGGGAATGGGCCACCGCAGGGAAGGTGTTGACGGGGGTGTTTGCGGGATCGGTGCTGTTCCGGGCGATGCAACCCGCCCCGGTGTATGCGACGACGGTCGTGGAACCAGCGCCAGTTTATTATGCGCCCACGCCGGCTCCGATTGCGCCAGCTCCGACGGTCGCGCCTGCGCCCGTGGTGGGACAAACACAAGTAACCGTCGTGCAACCTCAGGTGGTACAACCGCAAGTAGTGTATGTGCAACCGGCACCGGTTTATTACGCACCCGCGCCGACATATTATACGCCCGCGCCCGTGGTGAGCATTGGTTTTGGAATCGGTCGCGGCTATGGATATTATGACCGCGGATATTACGGCCGGGGCTACTATGGTTACGGACACGGATATCGTCATTGATTGAGCTGCAATCGCAGGAGGAATCAATCGTTACCTGTCCGGCATGAGTGCCGGGCAGGTTTTTTATTTGAATGATGGGGCGCGCGGGATTAAACCCTCTGCATGGCTGATCTGATGTCTCAACTGGATACGTTTCTGCGTCAACAACCGAAGCTGGGCGCGGGTGTGTATATTGCACGGGGCGCGGTGGTGCTGGGCGCGGTGACGTTGGGGGATCATTCCAGCGTGTGGTACAACGCGGTGGTGCGGGGGGATATTAATTATATTCAGATCGGTCATCACACGAATATCCAGGATAACGCGGTGCTGCATCTGGCAGATGATTATCCGTGCATTCTCGGTAATTACGTGACGGTGGGGCACTCGGCGATTGTGCATGCGTGCACAGTGGGGGACGAATGTCTGATTGGCATGGGGGCGACAATTCTTGATGGGGCGGAGATCGGGGAGCAGTGCATCATTGGCGCGAACGCCTTGGTGACACAGGGGACGAAAATTCCGGCAGGTTCGATGGTGCTGGGTTCACCGGGCAAAGTGGTGCGGGCATTGACGACGGAGCAGCGGGCAGGTTTGAAGTATTGGGCGGAGAAGTATGTGCACAATTCAGCCTACTGCTTGAAACATGGCATCAATGTTTCCGGGCCGTTGCCGGGTTGATCAGCCTTTCCACGCGCGCACGGTAAGCGCGGTGAGCAATAAAGCGAAGATCAGATTGGGAATAGCCAGCACGCGCAATGCGTGATAGTGAGCATGCCCGCCGTAATAGAGGAAGGTCACTCCGGAAATCCAGGCAAGGCAGGTCAGAATGAACACGGTGGCAAAAGGCGGCTTCATGACTTCAATACAAATCCTGGCGGCGATCCTGCAGCACTGGCATGCGTCCGCGCACCCACTCAATGGTTTCGCGCGTCACTTCGCCGATGATAAGTTCACTCCGGTCTTCCGCCGCGGAAGCGACAATCACGCCGTAAGGATCAATGATGCGGCTGGAGCCGCAGAAATTCGTCGGGCCATCTGTGCCGACGCGATTGGAGGCGATCACGTAGGCTTGATTCTCAATGGCGCGCGCGGCCAGCAGCGTGTTCCAATGCACGACGCGCGGAAATTGCCACGCGGAGGAAATAATCAGAACCTCCGCGCCCCATAGCGTGAGTGTGCGGGCAAGTTCCGGAAAGCGCAGATCGTAACAGATCAGCAGGCCACATTTGAAGCCATCGATATCCACGACGGTAAATTCTTCACCCGCTGTCACGCAAAGGTGTTCGCAAACGGGCGATGGACTGAAGAGGTGCGTCTTGCGATATTTCGTTTTGAGTTCGCCGAGGCGGTTGAACACAGCGAAGGTGTTGTAAATGTTTTCACCGTCACGCTCGGACATGCCGCAGAGCAGATACATGCCGAGGCGTTTCGCAGTTTCCCTGGCAGTATTATACGGTAAGCCGGGCCAGGGAGAGGCGTGCTGTTGAATGGTCGCCACTTCGTAACCAGTATCGCTCATCTCGGGAAACACGATGGCATCGCAGCCTTGTTGTTTGGCCTGTTCTGCGAGCGCGACCCATTGCGCGCAATTGGCGGGGACATCACCGAGGGTGCATTTGAGCTGGGCGACAGCGAATTTCATGGGCGTTGATAACGTTCGTTACAGATTGCTTCCAGCGCGTGAAACTAGCAGCTTTCAATGAATTCGCCATGCAAAACGTTCTGGCAAAGTTGTGGAAGAAGAAACCAACGCGGTCGCTTGCGTTGCTGGGAGTAGGTGTGGTCGCATACTGGTATTACTTTCACGCGGGCGCACCAGCGCAGCCGACTCCGCCGTTTAAGTTCGCAGATGGCTTTGAAAACGCCTCACGGTTTGAACAACTCTTTCCGCGGGACTTCAGCCGCTGGCATGGCGCTCAGCGCGAGTCGGCTGCGCAGCCGTCAGCTAATTCGGTAGAGTTAAGCACGCAAATTGTTCATTCTGGCACGAACGCGCTGAAGCTTGTCGCGGCTCCCTATGATGGCCGCACAGCGTCCAAGGCGGATATCGAACGCGAGCAATTGCATTTCGCCAAAGGCGATGAGGTTTGGTCTTCCGTGTGTTATTACCTCGTGGGGGAGGACGATCCGCAATTAATTTTTCTGTGGGATTTGGAGACGACGCAGTATGGCAAATCTCCAGGCCGACGGCTCTACCTTCAGAACGGCGGCTATCTGGCTTCTGACCTCGGCAAATGGTGGAGTGGTAAAACGTTTCGTCAAATTAAGGGACAGGAAGCGAAGTTCCCGCACGACCGTTGGGTGAAGGTAAAAGTGCATCTGGTTTTATCGGAACGAAACGATGGCGTAATGGAAGTCTGGCAGGATGGTGTGAAAGTAATTGATGCCCGCGGCCAAACGCTGCCGACTGCCCGCGCAGTTTACAATCGTTTACAAGTCGGCATTACTGCGAATGGCAACCGTCAATTCAGCCACACGCTGTATGTGGACGATGTGGTGATTTCGAATCAACCGTTGCCGTGAGCTACGGCATGAGGTGCGCGTTACTTGATCTCCTGTTTCCGGAAACAGTGCGACAGATGATCGTTCACCATCCCCACCGCCTGCATGAAGGCATAGCAGATCGTCGGTCCCACAAATTTAAAACCGCGCTTGAGTAAGTCCTTGCTCATGGCTTCTGCTTCGGCCGATTTGGCGGGAATTTCCTGTAACGCCTTTCGGGTTCGAACAATCGGTTTGCCATCCACGAATTGCCACAGGTATCGGTCGAAAGTGCCGAACTCCTTCTGCACGGCGAGAAACGCCCTGGCGTTCTGGATGGCGGAGGCGACTTTTAATTTATTGCGGACAATGCCGGGATTCGCGAGCAGTTCCTGAATTTTGCGTTCGTCATATTTCGCGATCTTCTTCGCATCGAAATGGTCGAAGGCAGCGCGGTAATTCTCGCGCTTCTTTAAAATCGTTTCCCAACTCAAGCCCGCTTGCGCGCCTTCCAGAATGAGAAATTCAAACAGCACGCGATCATCGTGCTGCGGCACGCCCCATTCGGTGTCGTGATAATGAATGTTCGGTTCTGTGCGGGCCCAGTCGCAACGTTTGACGGGAGCGGTTTCCTGATTGCTCATGCCCGCACAGCCTGCCAAATCCAATTGGGAAGCACCAGCCCGTAACGGCACCTGACTGCTATTTTAATCCACTCACCAATTGCCCCATCGCTTTCACTGTGCGGCCATCCGTCGTTTTGTAAGCGGCATTCCCGAAGTTGACGATCACGCTCACGCCATTGGCAAAAGTGGTTTGCTGCACATTGCGGTCGGGTGTCAGGAAACGATGATCGGTCATTTCAGAGTAACCCGTGGCGCGGGCGACGGAGCAGACGTTTTGATAGCTTTGCACGAACCGGCTTTTATTCGCATTCCACAAGTTGCGGTCGAACATGAACATGGGCGCGGTGCCGTAAAGAGCGTTGAATAAATCACGTTTGTCCCAGAGCGAAGGGAGCTTGTTATTGTAATCCCCCCAATACCAATGAGCCACCAGACAGTCGTGATACACCAGTTCCCACAGTGGCAGGCGGTATTGCTGCCCCATCTGGAACTTGGCGACCACTTCCGGCACATCGGTCCAGATTCTTTGCATGTCGCGGCCCGCATCGGGAACGCGATATGGCCCGAGACTGAGCATGCCTTCAAAGTAATGCGCGTAAGGCACCGCGGCGTCATGGCCCGTTTCCGAACCGGTCACCAGTTTCGCCTTTTCGGACATATAACGCAGCAATTCCATTTTCCAATGGCGGCTCTCCGTGCGCGTCAATGGATGATCCGGGCTGTAGCATTCACGCCATGGCGCGGCGGTGGTCGTGTCAATGAAACGGCTCCGATAAGGGTGCGTCTTCAATTCCGCGGGAACCCGTTGCGCTGCGTAGGCAGGCGCCTTTTCATCACACAATACGCCGCAATAAAACCAGCCGCCATTCTTGCCTTCAATGCCCCAGCCGCGAATCCAGTTGCCGCTCGCGTCCAGCATAATGTCCTTGGGCCAGCCCGCCGTCGTCCAGTCACCATGCACATAGCGCAGGAGCGGGAAATTTGCCGGGTCCATCAAGTCCTGATAAATATCGTAACGGCTCGTCAGCACGCCCATCTCATTGAGCGTTTTTAAATTCTCGGCGGATTGTGCGTTGCTCCAGAGGATGTGCTCGATGCCCGCAGATTGCAGTTCCTTCGCCATCGCAGGACCGTTTTTGTCCCAGCACCACACATTCACCGCGCCCACGAGCAAATCCACATTGGGATTCTCCGCCTTCTTTTGCGTGAGCGTTTTAAACAAGCCGATCTTCTGCGCATACGCGCGATAACGTTTGCACATGGCCGTATGACCGCCTTGATCGAAGAACACGTAACGGATTTGTCGCGTGTAACCGAACTGCTTTTTCTGCGGATCCCATTCCGGCGCGATGACCAGCTTCTCTTCGCGCCGATCCATGCGGATGGACGCGTCATCCGGTGTTTCTAAAATCGCCATCTGGCCCCGCAGGCCATCCGTTACCCCCCAGAACGCCATCGAGATGCCATGCCCGCCATAAGCGATTAAATGATTATTCGGAATGGTGCGATCCTCTACCGGATACGAAATCCCCTCATTCATCGGCACCACGAGATAAGTGCCCGCAGCGGTGGTGAAGGGATACGGATAAGCCATTGGATTCTGCAATTCACCCTTCGCGTTCAGTGAGAGTGTGAATTCCGGCTTATCCCCGTCGAGTTGCACAGCGGCCGTCACGTCCAATCCGGAGGCCACATGCAGAAAATGAAATTGCGGGTGAGTTCCGCCAATCGCCCTCGTAATGACGATATTTTGATCAAATGCCTTTTGCTGCCATGTTTGTTGCGTGCGCCGATCCAGCACGGAGAAGGTCGCGTTGCTTGTGTTTAGCGTGACGATAAGGCTCGCATTGGAAACCACCAGTTGCGCGGGCAGACCGGATGCCCGCATTTGTGCGAGATTACCCTGCGGTTGCAGCGAGACGTCATCCACCCAGGTTTTTCCGGTGCCGTTTCCCGTCAGGCGCGGCACGATCTGCGTGATGTTTGGCGGAATGATCAGGCGCGTGCGCAACGGCTGCCAGCCGACCGGGCCGTAGGCCTCGCGTGAACCGAAAGTCCACTCGCCTACTTTTCCGGTCGCATCATACGTCGTTACGGAAAGAATGACACTGCTTTGCCCGTCCAACTTTACCCATGCCGATAAATCCAGCAAATCACCCGCCTGCACTTTCAGACGTTGGGCCGAATTAAAACTCCAATCCTCCTCGCCTTGATGCGTGATGCGCGCAGCAACCTTGCCACTATGAGGTGCCTGGCGATCCATCGTCACTTCACCCGTACCGGCCTTGCGATTCCATAGCGGCGTCCAGCCCAATAATTCCTGTTCAAAACCGCCATTCTGAATCAGTTCCGCCGCAGAGACGAAGCCCGTGCCCCACAAAGTAAAGATCAGAGCCGAAAGTGTGATTCCACACTGGAGAAGCATTTTAGAAATTCTCATACGAATGTCCTATGATGATTCGACTGAAACCGGAAAAGCAAACTTCAATGATTCGCTCGTATTCAAACGGAATCACTTACCCATACTTGAGGCCAGTATCGCAAAGAAGGGTCACCACTTGAGGATCAGCACCCAGCTTGCCGCTCGCGATCAATTTGACTGCTGCGCATACATTGGCCGCGGCGGAATATCCTACGTAAAGGCCTTCGGTTTCCGCCAGCCGCTGTTTGTAATTCACGGCCTCGTCATCGGTGATGGCGAGAAACGCATCGGCCAGCGCCGGGTCCCAATGCGGCGGCACACTGCCATAGCCCGTGCCCTGCAAGAGATGGCGCGGTTTGGTCACCGGCTTGCCCGCGAGCACTTCCGAACCGGTCGGTTCCACGGCGGCGCAAAATATCGCGGGCTTCATCCGCTTCAAAAACCGGCTGGTGCCGACAAACGTTCCGCCACTGCCCACTGCCGCGACTAACGCGTCCAGTTTTCCTCCCAGCGCCTCCCAAATTTCCGGTCCCGTGGTCTGTTCATGAGCGCGCGTGCTGCCGGGATTGTTAAATTGATCCACGTAATATGCGTTTTGCTCAGCCGCAATTTCCTTCGCTCGGATTACCGCCGCATGAATATCAGCGCCTGTCACTTGTCCGGGCACGCCATCGACTTGTTTTGTCAATACGACGCGCGCCCCCAGTCCGGCCAGCATTTTCACGCGCTCCGGACTGTTCCCTTCCGACATCACGGCGATGAATGGATTGCCAAGCACATTGCACACGACTGCCAATCCTGCGCCCATATTGCCACTGGTCATTTCTACGACGGGTTGACCGGCGCGCAGTTGACCGGAAGCGTAAGCGTCACGAATGATTTGTCGCGCCGCTCGATCCTTTACGCTAGCGCCCGGTTGCATAAATTCCGCTTTCGCGTAAATCATGCCCGGCCCGGTGTGCAATCGTTGCAGGGCGATCAATGGAGTATTTCCGATTAAATCCAACGCATTCGCAACGGCCAGTTTCATGCCTGTGACCTATAATCGGTTCGCCGTTCGCAAGCGAATCTTAAGTATCTTGCTGGAACGTTATTCAAGTGAGGTGTTTTGTCTTGATTGTGGACAGTGTCCCGTCTGTTTGCCTCGTGCAGAAACGCGAAAGGCCCGTTTGCGGGGGTTTTACCCTTGGTACGTCGCCTGCTAGGAGTGGAAAGCCGTTTGTGTGAAGAGTTTGAAGCAGCCCCTTACTAAATGAACAGTGTTCCGCATTTTGATTTGGAGATGACGACGGATTATTTGCAAGCGGCCGCGTTGGTTTCGTTACTGAGTGTTTGGGTGGTGGTGGGAGTTTTCTTCTATCTGAACCGTTATACCAAACGCCGGTATTTCACCATCTGGAACGCGGCCTGGTTGTTCTATGCCTTGTGGCTCACGCTCGGCTTGTGCGTGGATGCCTCGTTGAACCGCCCGTTGATCCTCATGTTCAAACACTGGTGTTTGAGTTCTACCGCGGTATTTTTGTTGTGGGGCAGCGTCCGTTTTCTGGGACAGCGTCCGCGTCAAACGTTGTTTGGATTGTTCACGGCCTTCCTGTTTGTGCTGGGTTATATCGACGTCTATCACTTCGGTGATTCCTGGCTCATGCAATTGCCAGTCTTTGGCCTGGTGGGTTTTGCCAGTGTCATTGCCGGGATTTGTTTTGCCGAATTCCGGAAACAACGGGAATGCCTGGGCGCAGGATTGCTCTCGTTTGGGTTTGTGCTCTGGGGTTTCAGCCTGATGGCCTATCCGTTTCTGTTAAGCTCCGAATATCTGGCTGGCGCCGGTTACTTTATCTCGGCTGTGCTGCAATTATTTATTGCCGCCGGCATGATCGTGCTGGTGTTGGAGGAAGTCTATCTGGTCAACCGGGACGTCCAGAAACGCTATCAGGTAGTGCATGAGGAGAAGCGGGAATTGGAAACCCGGGTTAGTTCTACCGAAGCCCGTTACCGCAGCGTGTTCGATCAGGCGAGCGAAAGTATTATCGTCACGGATGCGGAAGGGTTGACGATTCTTGAGTTGAATCACGCTGCCGAACGGATGCTTGGTATTCAACGTTCTCAACTGGATGGAGAGAACCTGATCGATTTCTGCCGGTTCGTCATGCCCCCGGAATTACCGCTCCATAGTGGTTCGGAATGGTTTGAATTTATCTCCCAGCAACGGGAGTTGGATGCCGTTCACCGGGATGGACATATTACGAGTGTGGAAGTCAGTTGTTCCCGCATCACCTTTGCCGGGGGGTCGGCTTGTCAGTTTTTCTTTCGTGCTTTGACCGAGCATGCGCGGTTGGAAAAGCAATTGCGGCAGGCGGAACGGTTATCCGCACTCGGGCAAATGATCTCCGGCGTGGCGCATGAATTGAATAACCCGCTGGCCGTAGTGAAAGGTTATCTGGAACTGGTCCTTGCCCGTCCAGAACTCAGCCCGCAAACGCGCGCCGATCTGGAAAAAGTCGCGCATGAAGGCAACCGCGCCGCCAAACTCGTCAGCAAATTTCTTTCCTTCGCCCGCGAGGAAACAGTTTCCCGCGAAAAACTGGATTTGAACTCACTCGTGCGCCGGGCGGCGGAGATTTGCGCGCTGGAACTCGCCACGGCGGATGTGCAATTGAGTGTCGATTTAAATTCAAAAATCCCCACCACGCTGGCCAATCGCGATCAGGTGCAGCAGGTGCTGGTGAATTTAATTACCAATTCCCTCCAGGCACTCGCCAGTCAACCGGCTCCACGCCACCTTAAGCTCCTCACCCAACGCCAGGGAGAATTGATGCGCCTGATTGTGGAAGACAACGGGCCCGGTGTGCCGGAACATCTCGTCGGCAAAATTTTCGAGCCCTTTTTCACCACCAAGGAGGTTGGCAAAGGGACTGGGCTGGGGCTTTCCATTGCCCACAGCATCATGGCGGAACATCACGGCCGGATTTTTTACCGGCGTTCTTCCCTCGGTGGCGCGGCTTTCGTTTTGGAATTTCCGCTCGTGGATGTTGAGGCGGATAATTATAAGTCGCCGCAGACCGATTTCATTGTGAAAAAGCACAAGGAATCGGAGGTGGTAAAATCTGCGCGCATTCTGGTGTTGGACGACGAAAAATCGCTGGCGGAAATGCTGGGCGAAGTGCTGACGATTCTGGGGCATGAGC
The DNA here is from genome assembly GCA_048497895.1 of Verrucomicrobiota bacterium. Taxonomy (GTDB): domain Bacteria; phylum Verrucomicrobiota; class Verrucomicrobiia; order Limisphaerales; family JBEHZA01; genus JBEHZA01. The sequence continues at coordinate 726 of JBEHZA010000012.1, read as the reverse complement.
CTACGGTTTGTTTTTCAGCTCTCAGCGCCGTGGAACAGATTCAACGGCAGGAATTCGACCTGATTTTCTCTGACTACCGCATGCCGCAAATGGATGGGCAGGATTTCTATCACATCGTGGCGGGAAAAAAGCCGGAACTGGCGCAACGAATTATCTTTCTGACCGGCGATCTGGTGAATGAAAAAACCCGCCAATTCCTGCAATCCATCAGCAACCCGCATCTTTGCAAGCCGTTCGATGTCGCCGCGGTGGAGGAGGTGGTGGCTAATGGTCTGCGGCGGGCCGCGACATTCGTGGCCGCTGCAGGCCACTAGGGCGCTGTTTAACTTTCCAGTTGTGCGATACGGCGGGCATGGCGTCCCCCTTCAAATTTGGCAGCCAGCCAGATGTCCACGACTTTTAGCGCCATCTCCTCGGTGATCATGCGTTCGCCGATGGCAATCACGTTAGCATCATTGTGCTCTTTCGCTGCCTGGGCGGTAGCTTCACTCCAGCATAAGGCGCATCGAATGCCGCGCACTTTGTTCGCTGCAATCGCCTCCCCGTTGCCCGATCCGCCGAAGACAATGCCCAATTGACATTCCCCACGCGCGACTGCTTCCGCCGCCGGTTTGATGAACAGGGGATAATCCACGGCGTCCGTCGAATAGGTGCCGAAATCTTTGACGTTAGAACCTTTGGCCAGCAGATGGGCCTTCACGCTTTCCTTATAACGATAGCCGGCAT
>JBEHZA010000011.1:0-26727 GCA_048497895.1 Verrucomicrobiota bacterium | reverse complement strand
TCCCGGGCGACGGCGATCCAGGTCCGGCTGAATATCCGCCTCACTCAACGCCAGCCGCGGCGGGCAACCATCCACCACCACGCCCACACCGCCACCGTGAGATTCACCCCACGTCGTGATGCGAAATAAATGTCCAAACGAATTACCCATAATTCCAAGTTTGAGCGAAAAACTGCCGGAGGTCAAATTGAGATGGTATCAGAAGTCCAACCGCTACTTCAGCCGCGCACAAACCAATTCTTTATCCGTGCGCAGATAAACACAACCATTGGCATACGAGGGCGGCGTCCATGCGAGTTTGGTTCCAAACAAAACTGACGTCGGCTCCACCAGTTTCGCCCGGCTAATTTCTTCGTAACCTTGCGGCGTCAATCGTGCGATAATCAACTCTCCCCGTTCGTTGAACAAGAACACCCGGTCACCGTTTGGCGTCAGGTGAATGCTCGCCCCGCTGCCGATTCTCGTTACGGAATCATTGGACCACACCTCTTTGCCCGTGGCAGCTTCCAGGCATATCAATTGTCCCTTCGACCTCGCCGAATAAATGTAGTCCCCCATCCACAAAGGAGTGGCGATGTCGCTCAGCAACCGGCGTGACAGAGTCTTGGTATCCGGCCAAAGCACCCTGGCTCCCGGCTTGTCCGCGTCCAATTGCAACATCAAGCCACTGATCAACAATTGCCCATTTTTGAATACCGGCGAAGCATTCGCATCATTGGTAGTGGTTGCCAACGGCTCACGCCAATACGCCTTGCCTGTCAATGGATCCAGTGACGTCACCGATTCCAGCGTCCACACAATGAGCTGCCGACGACCGCCTGCGTTGACAATTAACGGCGAACTGTAACTCGCCTTCTCCTCCAGAGCTCTCCAAATCTCCTTGCCGGTATCCTTGTTCAGCGCGATGACACAAGCCCCCGGTTTTCCGCCCACAAATAAAATTAAACGGTTTCCATCAATCAACGGTGACGACCTTGCTTCCATTTCCCGGGCTTGAAATTCCCGTTCGAGATTTCGTTGCCACAGTAATTTGCCCGAACGAGCTTCCAGACATAAGAGATCTCCCCGCGCTCCGATAGAGTAGAGCTTGCCGTCCTTAACCAGCGGGGTCGTCGTCGGCCCGACCCGTTGGCCTTCCACGAAGGACCATTCCGGATAAGTAACGTCGTAAGTGTAAACCCACCGCTGCATTCCCGTCCGCTCATCCAGACAAATCACCCGTTCTTTAGCTTTCGGCGGGAGAATCTCCACGTCGGTCAGATAAACCAACCCCTTCACGATGACCGGACTCGACCAGCCATAGCTAACAATACTGCGCCACATCACTCTCGGTCCGCTTCGGGGAAAAGCGCGCACTATTCCCGGTTCATCCCACGCCCCGTCACGATTTACGCCGCGCCATTGCGGCCAATCGTATCGGCTCGCACAACCGCCCGCCAGCCAAGCCAGCATCAATAAACCGAGCGGCAATCGTTTCGACATTTCAGCCTTTTAACGCTTCAACAATTATCCCTTCCCGACCCACTCATAATTCTTCTGCTGCTTGAAGCCTTCCAGCTTCAACGTCCCATCCGCAAACACCGACAACAATCCAAATGAGTTATTCGCCTCACCACTCCCTTCAATCATCGCGGCCACCGTGCAATAGTGAATCCCGTTGATCTCGTGATAATCGTTCTTGTGCGAATGCCCTTGGAATACCGCCAGCACCTTGCCCGATTCCGCCAAAATTCCCCGCACTTCCGGCCCGCTCTTGATGCCGTAACTGTTATCTACGTCCAGCCGCTGATGCACACAGACAATCGTCTTCAACTTCGTCGCTTGCAAATCCGCCTTAAGCCACTCCCGTTGGGTCTTGGGAATTTCCGCCTCATTCCATTTAAAATTCTTCCGCCCATACGGCATCTCATCCGGGCGAAAGCACGCATCGAGGATTACAAAATGGAAACCTTCATGATCGAATGAATATGGCGCCTGCTTCGCCGCTGAATTTGCAAAATACTCCTCCTTCGTCAGCGAGAACACGCAGTGATTCCCCAGCACATAATGGCGTTTGCCGGAAAATTGCGCCAACTCCTTTTCCATCGTTTTCAAGTGACCAATCTCGCCTTCTACTGTATCCGCTGCATCAATCAAATCGCCCAAATGGATCAGAAATGCTGCCTTGGCCCGATTGAATCCGGCGATGGCCTCGCGCATCTTTCCCTGCGATTCCCGGTAATACCGCGTTCCATTCGGTTCGCGATCCGCAAAATGAACATCCGTTACCAACCCAAATTGAAACACTGGTTTACCCGCCGCTGCCCAGGCATTTGCACCTGCGGCCACTCCCGTCATCACCAACGCCCCGCGTTGTAAAAACGCCCTTCGGCTTAAAGCAGTTCGAGCTGTGTTCATAAAAATCTCCTCACTACAATTTCGCTTTGTAATCGCCGATTAGCCACGGGGCCAGCACCTTCGGTTTCTCCGTTAAAAATTCCAAACCATCGCGCAATTTCCCCTCTTTCGTGAAGAACGGATGAAACCCCTCGCCGTTTAATCCATTGGCGTCATAGCGATCGCGCCGTGTCGAAATTGCCTTACCCTCGCGCAAGGCCCATCCCATCCAGCCCATGTCTGCCGCTGTCAGCAGATCTGTGTAGTATCGCGCCACTTCGCCCCGCGCCGCATCGTTCAGTGAACCCGGAATACATTCATTCACCAGAAACGGCTTCTTATATTTTTTCCGCAATCCATCGAAACCGGCAATCAACCCTTCCAAACCTTTTTGATCGTGCGCATAAGGATGTCCGCATAATACGTCGCAAAGATCCGCATAATTCTCGATGTTCGCACCCACCATCGTCCCCATCGTGATCGGCTGTTGCACCCCGCATTTTCGCACGGTTTGGGCGACCATCGTCAGCCAATCGTGTTCTTTTTTCTTTCCCTCTTCGCTCATCTCTTTGGCCCACGAAGCGCCCGCTTGTGGTTCATTGCATAGATCCCAAATCAATATCCGCCGGTCATTCGCCAACGGCGTAACCAGTGCCTTAATGTAATCCTGTTGCGGCTGCCAGTTCTTGAAAATATTTTCCAGATACGTGCCACCGTAATCATACCGGTTATCGTGCCAGCGGTTGAACAGGCAGGGCATCACCTTGATGCCGGCTTCATCAATCGCATCCACGGCATCCATGAAATTGGCCGTGACCTTGTCCGGATCGCGCATCCACGCCGAGAACTCAATCCACAACCGGATACAATTCGCATGCACTTGCTTTGCCAGCGCCGCTTCTTCCCGCATTCGCGCCGGATCATAAAACCACCACGCATCCTCAATGCGCGCCGCCCACGAAGGCACAATGCTGAACCCACGCAGCCAGCCATAACCGGCATACCAATGCAACCGGGGTTTGCTTATCTCTTGAGCCAATAGTGCGGTGGGAGCCACAGCCGCACCGGCCGTAAGCAAACCAGTCGTGTGTATAAAGGAACGTCGGGAAAGCATGATATTTAGTTTTGCTGAATTCGCTTCAATGGTTCCGTAATTAAAGCCAAAAAGAAAGTCGTTATTCGCATCAGTCGGCGTTTCTCTAACTCTGCCGGCCATGGCTGACAATTTTTCTACCGGCCGTTAAATTCAGAGACGTGGCTGGAAGCCGCGCTCACCGTCAGCCAGGGATGACTGACTCAACGTCGCTCCGCCAGACCTCGATCAAATAGTATGGCCCGGGTTCAGGCTCCGACAGGGAGAATTCTTGTGCCATTACCAACCCCTCCGCCTCAGTATCCGCGAGGCAATAACGATTCACCGCATAACCTTCCGCCAGCCCGTTACACGATAAAGGAGAACACTCAAAGTAAATACCCACACTGCGACTAACCACGTCGCAACCAAGTCGGGAAAAGCAGGCCGGCAACGGCTCGACACTCAAAACCGGCAGTTCAACCAGCCGTTGTTCGCCGCGCTCGAAATAAACGGGAAACAATTTATAAGCAAAGAGTGAATAATCGTGTCGGCTTTCGTCTGGCACAACACTCCAAGCCAAGTCCGGCTGGTCGTAAAACCCCAATTCATTATGTAGCCAACGATCAATCCAACCCGGCGGAGCATGAGCTATGCAATAGCTGACGCTACATATTTCTTCTACGTTAGGTCCCTTCAGCCACTCTGGCCGCCTGGTTCGAACTTTTGGCAGATAGCCGATTAGCTGTGGCGTCATTGCGACGGAGATTCTGATTTTTTCCCGAACGCGTCAAACATCCTTTGTTCAGCCAAACCTCGACTCAATCGGGTGGATACCCAAAAGCGGTAATCTAAAGCCAGCGCCCGGTTGTAGTCGGCGATGGCCGCCGGATAATCCTTTTTGCCCAGGTGTGCATTGCCGCGCCAGTTATAGATGTCAGCCGGTGACGGCCCCATGGGTGAATCATTCGTGCTTAGTTCCAGCGCCCGGTCATAGTCGGTAATCGCTTCATCAAATCGTCCTGCCTCAGTTTCAACCAAGCCGCGATTGTAATGCGTGCCCGCCACTTTGAAACCGAGTTCCATCGCTCTATTGAAATCAGCCAGCGCGCGAGCATTGTCTCCCAACGCGTATTCAGCTTGCCCTCGATTGTTGCGGCTGATTCCGCAATCCGGGTTAAGTTCCACCGCCCGGTTGAAAGCCAATTCCGCACCGGAATAATCTCCCAATCTCATTTTAACCTGACCAAGACCGTTCCAGGCATCCGGGTTATTGTGATGTCCAATCATCGATTGCTCATAATTCCGGAGTGCTTCCGGATATTTTCCGAGTTGATAACAACAGTATCCACGTGAGTGCCAAGCCTCCCAAAAGTGTGGATTCCATTTGATTGCCCGATCGAAATCTTCAATCGCTCTCTCAAAGTCTTTCAACTCGATACGAGCAATCGCCCGAGCGTAGTAAGCCTGCCCGAACCCGGGGTCGAACTCAATAGCCCGCGTAAAATCGCGTATGCCTTGCGCGAATCTTTGGTTCCGGCAATTCCGATAGCCGCTGTTCAGGCAAAGCAATGCCCGCTCGTGTTCCGGGGCTTTTGGCCCGCAGGAGTTCACCAGCAAAGCCGAACACAAAGTCACACCGGCGATTAAAACTTTAACTTTCAACCCACTCAATAGACACCGGTTCACCCTGGTTTTGTATCGCCGAAGCTATGCGCAGGCCGTGAATAGGCACAAAAAAACGCCGCGAATTGCTTCGCGGCGTTTTGATTTTGAAACTGATTTAAAAGGCGCTTATTTCGCTGCCCGGCTGTTGCGGTTCAGGAAGTCAGCGGCGCGCTTCTGGCCATCCGTGACCTGTTCCGTCGTGAGCTTGCGCACCACGATTTCACGGTTGTTGACCGCATTGGTGTTGCCCTGAGCCGCGGCGAGGTTGAACCATTTATAGGCTTCCACCAGGTCCGTCTTCACCCCTTTGCCGCTCACCAGCAAAACGCCGAGGTTGTATTGCGCCACGTCGAAACCCTGATTCGCCGCCTTATCAAACCAATCGGCCGCTTTCTTCGGGTCTTTTTCCACGTCGATGCCTTGATCGTAAATCCAGCCCAATTCATTTTCCGCCCGGGCCATTCCTGATTCCGCCGCCTTGGAATACCATTTGATCGCTTCTTTCATGCTCTTCTCCACTCCGCGACCATTGGCATACATGACGCCGACACTGTATTGAGCCAGCAGCAATCCCTGATCGGCCGCCTGACGGTACCATTTCAACGCTTCCTTTTCATCCGGTTTGCCTTCGGTGACCCGGCCATTGCCATAAACGACACCCAGATTGTACTGGGCGATCGCCAGCCCCTGTTCGGCGGCCTGCCGGTACCACTTCAATGCTTCTTTGGGGTCTGGCTTGCCATCCACTCCACGGTCATAGATGCCACCCAATTCATTCATCGAAAGGACGTCGCCTAATTCAGCCGCTTTCTTGAAGTATTTGAGCGCTTCAGCGGGATCTTTCTTGCCCCCGCGACCACTGGCGGCCATCAAACCGAGATTGTAATAGGCCTGAGCGCTGCCGCGATCAGCCGCTTTGTGCAACCATTTTAACGCTTCCTCATCATTCCGCTCGACGCCTTGACCACGGGCCAGAAGGATGCCCAAATTCTTTTGCGCTTCCAAGTCGCCCAACTCGGCCGACTTGCGGAACAATTTCACGGATTCTTCCTGACTCACTTTATCTGATTTACCAACGGCCAGAATCGCGGCCAGTTCGCTCTGGGCGGAAGCGTCTCCCTGATCCGCCGCTTTGCGCAGCCACTTGATCGCCTCATCCGTGTTCTGCTTCACGCCGACACCGCGCAGATAAAGCACGCCCAAATTCTTTTGGGCCAGCGCCATACCCTGATCGGCCGCCTTTTGCATGAGCGCCGCTGCTTCGGCATAATCTTTCTTCACGCCTTCACCACTGACATACATCCGGGCCAGTTCATTTTGCGCCTGGGCGTTGCCCTTATCCGCTGCTTTGCGCAGCCATTTGGCTGATTCCGCCAAATCCTGCGGCACGCCTTTGCCTTGTCCGTATAAAATCCCTAAATTCTTCTGCGCTTCAACGTCCCCCTGATCGGCTGCTTTTTGAAACCACTTGGCGGCTTCCGCATAGTGTTGGAGGACGCCTTGTCCTGTATAAAACATTAAGCCCAGCCGGAGTTGTGCCTTGGGGTCACCTTTCTCGGCCTTTTGAGCGGTCTGTTGAATATCCTCCGTTTGAGCCTGACTGGCCGAAACAAAAACGACCGAAGCCATGCCTACCAGCAACCAGCGACGAAACACCATGTTACCTGCTTTCATTTTTGAGTTTATAATAAGTTTTCCTAAACCACCTGCCACCACATAACACTTAGCCATTCTCAACGGCTTTACTGCTGCGTATCAAGCAGAAAGCATACCTCATCAGGACATTACCCCCGTTTTTGAGCGTCGAAATTACTTGGCCATGACAATTTCCATCGTCTCCGCCCGCGTATGAGTGGCGTCTTCCACTTTGTCCACCGGGGTTCCCTGAGCGGGTGGCACCAGCGGGACAGGCCGGTGGTCGGTTACCTCTTCACCGGTCTTGTGGAACTTGACGCTGACAATGCGACTCACCCCGTGTTCCTGCATGGTCACGCCATACAGCACGTCGGCAATGCCAATCGTCCGCTTATTGTGCGTGATGATGATGAACTGAGAGTGTTCCAGAAAACGTTGCAACACGCGGATGAAACGATTGATGTTCGATTCGTCCAGCGGCGCGTCCAATTCGTCCAGCACGCAGAACGGGCTCGGCTTCACCTGATAGATGGCAAAGAGCAGAGATACAGCCGTCATCGTCTGCTCACCACCGGACAGCAGCGTGATGCTCTGCAATTGTTTGCCCGGCGGACGCGCCACAATATCAATGCCGCTCTCCAGCACATCGCCTTCATTCACGAGAATCAGGTCCGCTTTGCCGCCGCCAAAAATCTCCACGAACATTGTGCGGAAATTATCGCGAATCTTGTTGAAGGTTTCCGTGAACATTTCCTGCGTTTGCGTATTGATGCGGTTAATGACCTCCATCAATTGCTCCTTGGCCTTCACCAGGTCATCGCTTTGTTGGGTGAGGAACTGGAAGCGTTGCTCCGTTTCCTCGTATTCTTCAATCGCCACGAGGTTCACCGGGCCCATCTCATCAATCCGCTTTTGCAGCGAAGCCACTTGTTCACCGACGACATTCCAATCCGTCGCGGCGCCGCTCGCGGCCATTTGTTCCGGCGTAAGTGTCTCCACCTTGGCCGGGCCTTCATCGGCAATCGTGATAGTGATGCACTCGCTGCGGATATCGTCCAGATTGACCTGATATTTCTGCTGAATGCGCTCCCGCAGATTTTGCACGGTCATGTTCTTCTGGGCCAACTCCACTTCCAATCCGCCGCGCTTCTGTTGCAATTCCGTCAAGCGCCGACGTTGTTCGCGCAAATTCTCTTCGCGGGTTTCAATATCCAGGCCCAATTCATCCCGTTGCCGGACCAGGTCCGCCGTGCGGTTATTCACGGTCTCCCGCTCATGCTGGAGCGCTTCGATCTTCGCCCGGGAATCCGCCATCTCTGCTTCGGCTTGCGCCTTGCGATTAATGAAGGAGGAAATTTCATGCCGGCGCGATTCCACCAGTTGACCCAGTTCACGAATGCGCTGCTGCAAAGGCTGCTGCTGATTGCGGAAGGAATTGCACAATTGCTCTTCCGTCGCGAGTGCCACCTTGGCCTCGGTCAACGCGGAGTTGGCGCTGTCACGCTGCTGGCGCAGACTTTCCAGCCCCAGATTCGCGTTATTGAGTTGCGCCTGCAATTGCAGCTCGCTGTTTTCCAATTCCCCGATCCGCACCGCCAGCGCCTCACGTTTCTGCGACCCTTCACGGTCATGCTCCGACAAGCTCTGAATTTCATACACGACCGTGTCGATCTTCTGATGCAGCACGCGCAACGAATTTTGCAACGCACGAAATTCGCCTTCCCGCGTGGCAATGGCGACTTCCTGCGTCCGCAATTCCGTTTGGGCCTGTTGCAAACTGGCCTGCAATTCCGTCTGCTCACTTTGCAACGCGCCCTTTTGACGACTGGCCTCTCCAATCTGCTCCTGCAATTGGGTCAATTGCGCATTCAGTTCGGCAATCTGATTTTTGCGGCCAAGGATGGACGAAGGCGCTTTGCCCGAGCCATTCACATTGCCAGTGCCGCCGGTATAAACGCCAAACCGCGTGAGCCACTCGCCCGATAGTGTGACAAAATCATATGCGCCATTGGTCTCACGCCAGGCCGCCGTGGCCGTGGCCAAATCCGGCACGATCAAAGTTTGCCCAAGCAAACCTTGAATCACAGACAACACGGAAGCATCAGATTCCACGACGCTGAGCGCAGCAACTCCTTGCGGAACCGCAGAGGCTGCCGCCGTTGAAACCGGATGTTGCAGTGACAGCGCCGCGATACTCGCGCGGCCTTTTTTCCCGGCGTTCAAATCAGCAATAATCTGCTGGGCCGCTTCGGGTTGTTCCGTGAGCACCAACTGCAAGTGGTGTCCCAACGCCGATTCAATGGCCGTCACATATTGATCCGGCACGCGAATCTTGTCCGCAAGTGAGCCGATGACCGCTTGCGACTGCTTCAACGCCGCCAAGGCGCCGCCGCTGAAGCCTTCGTGCGAATCCTGCAATTGTTCGAGCACGTTCAAGCGGGAACGTTTCTCCGCCTGCTGACGCAAAACTCCGTCCAATGACTGCGTGGCCTGATTCAACTCCTGCTGCAATTGCCGCAAGCGTTGTTGGCGTTCTTCCACCGTGCCACGGCTGGTTTGCACACTCAGCTTTTCCGCTTCGACATTGGCCGAGAATTCAGCGAGCCGCATCTCCAACCGCACGCGCTCTTCTTCCAACTGAACTTTTTCCGAAGAAAGCTTTTCCAAACGGACGATGTTGCCCTGCTTTTGCAGGTCGAGCGCGTTAATTTCATTGCGCACGCGCGTGAGTTGTTGTCCGGCGGCAAAGGCATCGGATTGCGTCCGGCGCAAGGTATCCTGCTGGGCTTGCAACTGGCGTTCGACCTCCTGCAAAGCCTCCCGCTTGGCGGCCAGTTCGACCCGATGCTGCTCCAGCGTCGCTGCGGAAGCCGTCAGTTTCTCAACTACAATCGCGAGTTCCTGTTCCGCCGCCAGTTTGCGCTCTTCAGCCTGCGAAATATCAGTCAACGCCTTCGCATTCTGCGATTCCAATTCCTGCAACCGTTCCTGGTTATAATGAATGCGGCTTTCGTGGCGATCAATCTGCCCCTTTAACTCCATGCCCTGCTGTTGCGAGATGCCGATGGAATGTTCCAATTCCGCCATGCGTTCGCGCAAATGCGCGATCTCATTTTCGCCGCGCAACACGCTTTCCGAGCAAACTTCGAGTTCAACGCGCAGTTTCTCCACGCCCTGCTGGCGTTCCGAAATTTCCGCCTGAAGGATGTCAAATTGATGCCGCGCGAGTTGGGTATCCAGATGCTGCAACTCGACCATGAGTTGTTTGTACCGGCGCGCTTTGCCCGCCTGCCGTTGCAGGGAACCGATCTGCCGCTTCACTTCGCGGATCAAGTCGGCCACCCGCAACAGGTTTTGCTCCGTGTGTTCCAGCTTGCGCAACGACTCTTTTTTCTGAGCCTTAAATTTGGTAATCCCCGCCGCTTCTTCAAACACCAGCCGCCGGTCCTCCGGCTTGCTGGAAAGAATCTGGGTAATGTTGCCCTGCGCCATGATACTGTAGCTCGTGCGCCCCACCCCGGTTCCCATGAAAAGCTGCTGAATATCTTTCAAGCGGCAGGAAGTCTTATTAATGAAGTATTCGCTGCCACCATCCCGGAAGACGCGCCGGGTCAAAGTCACCTCATTGTAGTCAATCTCCACCCCCGCCGCCTTCAGATGCTCCTGATCGATGTCTCCAATGGTCAGAGAAACCTCGGCCATGCCAACCGGCTTCCGGCCATCTGTGCCGTTAAAAATGACGTCGGCCATCTCGCCGCCACGCAAGGCCTTGGCAGATTGTTCCCCCAAGACCCAGCGAACAGCATCCGCCACATTGGACTTGCCGCAGCCATTCGGCCCGACAATGGCAGTAATGCCGCGCTGAAAGTTCAGGGAGGTCTTGTCAGCGAACGATTTAAAGCCTAAAACCGTTAAATTCTTCAGGTACATGCGACTGGTATTGGTAGCTCAATTCGTCATTCCAGTAAAGTGAAAAACCACTATATAGAGTGGTAAGTTATTCACAATTACACAACTAATAGGAACCTGCTCAAAACCAGCAAATCCTGCCTAAGTCGCGTCTTTGCAATGGAATGTTGCTAAAAAGTTCATTATCGGGTTCATTAACCCAATAGAGACAACACCTACCCCTCATGATTGAAGCCACCCAATTGACGAAGGTGTTTTCGGATCGCCAGCGCGGTCAGGTCCGGGCCGTGGATGGGGTCAGCTTTCGTTGTTTGCCGGGGCAGATTTATGGATTATTGGGGGCCAATGGGGCGGGCAAAACCACTACTTTGCGCCTGTTGGCTACCCTCCTTCAGCCAACCGAAGGCACGGCCAAAGTCGCCGGCTTCGATGTTCGGACCGAACCCGGCAAAGTCCGGGAGAAAGTCGGTTTTCTCTCCACCGCGACCGCCCTTTATGGCCGGTTAACCGCGCGGGAAACCATTGAGTATTTCGGTCGTCTAAGCGGGCTGGACGAACCCACCTTGCGCACCCGCGTAGAAGAATTGATGACGCTGCTGGAAATAAACGAGTTTGCCAGCCGCCGTTGCGACAAACTTTCCACCGGCATGAAGCAACGGGTTTCCCTTGCCCGCACGCTCATCCATGATCCCCCAGTAATGATCTTTGACGAACCGACCAACGGCCTTGATGTGATGGCCTCACGCACCATTGTCCGGTTCGTGCGCGACTGCAAACAACGCGGCAAAACCATCATCTTCTCCAGCCATGTTATGAGTGAGGTGGAAAAGATCTGCGATGTCATCGGCATTATCCATCAGGGCCGGTTGATGCTGGAAGGCACGCTCACAGACTTGCGCCAGCGCACCGGCTTAAACGACCTCGAAGATATTTTCGTGCAAACCGTGGAGACGACGTCATGAGGCTTAAAACCGTAGGCGTCGTTTACCGGAAGGAATTGTTGGAAGCATTGCGTGACTGGCGCACGTTGATCGCTACGATTTTCATTCCGCTCATTATTTTTCCGTTGCTCACCGTGGGGTTCAGCGGGCTTGCCGCCAAGTCCATGCGCAAGGTGCAGAAGGAAGGCTCGACCGTCATGATATTGGGCGCGACCAACGCGCCGGAACTGGCGGCCATCATCACGAAAACCGATGGGATCAAGACCGTTGAATCCACCACCAATTTCATGGATCGCATCAGCAACCGCCAACTGCGCGCCGCCATTGAATTTCCGGTGGGTTTTGAACAGAGCTTAAAGAACGGCAGCACCACCAATCTAAACGTAAAAATTTACCATTACCTGGGAGAAATCCGGTCCGGCTTTGCCGTGCGCGCGCTGGAGAGTGTGTTGAATGATTATCGCGAACGTATCGTCGGGCAGCGCTTGAAGGAACGCGGCTTGAACCGGGATTTCATCAAACCGTTCGCCACCGTGAATGAAAACGTGGCAGCGCCGGAAAAAGTGAGTGGCAACCTGATTGGTGGCCTGATTCCTTATTTCATCATTTTGCTCTGTTTCGTCGGCGCAGTGCAACCAGCCATCGATATCACAGCGGGAGAAAAGGAACGCGGAACCATCGAAACCCTGCTGGCCACACCCGTAGAACGACTGGAACTGGTGGCGGGCAAGTTCCTGATGATCATGACCGCTTCGCTTACGACGACCCTGATTGCGTTGTTTTCGCTGGGTGGCACCTTTGCCCTGCCCTTTCTGGCCTTGAAAGAACTCAGCCGGGCCGCTGGCAGCAAAGCCTTCGCTCTGGATTTAAGCGTGGCCGGGCTCGCCTCCGTATTCCTGCTGGTGTTGCCGCTGGCAGTGCTGTTCTCTGCGGGACTTTTAGCGCTGGGTTTGCTGGCGAAAAGCCATAAAGAAGCGCAGACTTATATCACCCCGCTGATTCTCTTGATTCTACTGCCACCCATTTACGCCATGCTGCCGGGCGCAGAACTCAATTACAAACTGGTGTTTGTCCCCATCCTGAACGTTTGCCTGGTTTCCAAAGAATTGCTCTCGGGAAACTTCCCATGGCCGATGGTCCTGATCACCTTCACGACGTCCTGCGCCTACGCGTTTGCCGCGCTGCTGATTGCAGTCAACACTTTCAAACGCGAATCGGTATTGTTCCGCGCGTAAATCTCAGGAGGCGATCCGCTCCATCGAGAGACGGCGGGTGCGGCGCGGCGCGGGAAGCAATGTGGACTCTCCACCGGGCTGCGGCATATGCGTCGTTGTCTGCGGCAAGTCAGAGGAATCCGGAAAGTTACCACGCCATTGCCACCAATCCGTGCGTTGGCTCAGCCATTTGGTCCAGATCAGAGGATCGAGTTGCGCAGGCAGACGATCTCCTGCTTCCATTTGGCGGACGACCACATGGTCCATGCCCGGCATGCAGTATTTAAGCAAATCCCGCTCTAATCGGGTCCGATCCAACGCGGACCAAACGACCAGTGCCCGGTTGGCTCCCGCAACGTACAGATACATCCGTTGTTGCGTATCCAGGAAATTCTCCAATGACTCGTAAGCTGTGATCGGATCGTCATGGTTTAAGCTCAAGTAAACCAGATAAATGGATTCTTGCATAATTTTTGCCCGTTTAGTTTGCGTTAAACACGTTTCACTGACGCCATCACTGCCATCAGTTACACCCGGCATTCGCGTTCTGTTTCCACGACTGTCTTTCGCAGTTATTGGATGAAAAACGCGAACTCACCCAGCCCCACGAAGAACGAAACTTTTCCCAAACCAAAGCCCCCTCCTGGAAGCGGTACATCAGGTTGGTACAACCTGACATTCGGATCTCTCTCCAGGAACCCATACACACTATTGATCTCCGGCGCTGGACCCCATTTTGAATCCTATGCCGAAACTAACTTTATCTGGCCCGCAGTTGTCTTCAGCGTCTCTCTGATGACAATTACGATCTCCCAGACTCAGTCAATTGCCTGCCATCGAATCATTTACATATCAACCTTGAAGCCAGGCACCATCAACTAAGTGTTAAGGGTAACTTATTTTTCGCCAGTGTATGTATTTTTAATACTGCTTTAATCTGGCGTTAATGTTGGCGGCCATGGGGAGGCAAAAAGCACCTTTCCAAATGAGGTCGGTTACGCCGTCAGAATGATCAGACAGAAACTGAAGTGAGGCGGGAAAAGGCTGTTTTTAAACGCTCAACTATCTTTCAAGCGCGTCAAAAAATATCAGAATTAATGCTTTGCAGCCCAAGCAATTGCGTTTGCGAGAAGCAAACGATAATTGGGGTTCTCATAGGCTGTATGATCGTGCCCTAGTTGAAGGTAAACAACCCGGGAATTTCCTTGAGTCCGATACCAGCCGAGAGGTTTGCCACTCGTGGGATGAGTGGTGGTAATTAAAGGCGTAACATCCGGTTGCACGCGAAAACCCCAATAGATTTCATCATGAATCGTGAAATCTTTTACACCATTCGTAATCGGGTGTGCTTTGGCAACCACGACCACCGGCACCTCTTCTCCATGCTTATAGCCCACTTCGGGAGTTACCACCCCTCCCTTGCCATCTGCTTCCGGATAACGGCCCCCGATGATTTTTTCATATTCCGGCCAATGCTGATAGGAAACCAGCGCATGATGCAATACCACCAGACCTATCCCCTTATCAAATAAGGCCATAAAACGGGCTTTCTGAGCTTCTGCAATCTCTTTTGGCATGTCGTAAAGCACCACCACGTCATAACTCAGCAAATCGTCCCGTTCATAAACCGTAGCGTTCTGCTTGCCGTGTTCGGCCGCTGTAAAAGTAATGGCGGTATTTCGTTCAAAATTGAGATAGAACGGAGCCTTTTCAAAAGCATGGCCTCCCGTTACCACCAACACTTTAATTTTGGCGCCCGTTTCTGCCGCGAAAGCAACTCCACAACTATGAATTACCAACCAGCAAATGAAGATGAGAAGATTCTTTTTCATGGTGATTAATGAAGGTAAACGTTTTTAATCAGCGCAGCCATTTCAACCGGGATTGGCTGAATCATTTCAATACCGGGCGGTCAAAGCAAGCGTCTCGTCAAGCCAACCACTTTGGCTCAACAGAAGTCAAATGGCTGCACTCGTCCGCCGTAACCGCTTGGTGGCGAAGTTTGCAGTTGCACGCCCCAAGGCTGCTTGTTAGCTTCCGCCACCCGATAAGTCACGCATGGAACGAATCGAATTACCAGGCCCGGCTGACCGCGCGTTTTTCATCAAATGGCTGACCGCGACGTAAAAAAAACTTTACTGAAGTCTTCGCGCTTATCGGCTCCCACTCTATGGCAAAAATTGGGGCTGGGGCTGGCGGGAATGCTGCTCTGCCCGGTTTACTGGTTGCTGGCCAAATTCCGGGGCGCACCGGGATTGCACCTTCGCTGGAAATGTTTCTGTCTGGGCCTGCGCCTGCTCTTTCGGCGGCAAGCTCCGATTGATCCCACGACGATCTTTCTCCTGCTGCTGTTTCCGCTCGATGCCAGCCGTTACTTCGAACTGAATTTCTTCTGGGAAGCACTGACGAAACGCTCCTTTAAATCGTATTTGGATGTTTCCTCGCCGCGGCAGGCATTCACACTTTTATTATTGGAACGCCCGGATTTAACAGCTGATCTGATTAATCCGGACACGGCGGATATAGAGGATACGCGGAAACCTTTGAATGCGGCCGGTTTGTTATCCCGTTGCCGTTTGCAAAACAAAGTTATCGCGGGAACGGCCTTTGCCGCCGGGTCATTCGATGTCATCACCAGCGTTTCCGTGGTGGAACACATTCCCGAAGACCGGCAGGCCATTCAGAAAATGTGGGATCTCCTGAAACCAGGAGGAATGCTCCTGTTGACCGTCCCGTGCGCGCGCGAAACTTCCGATCAATACATCGACCGCAACGAGTACGGAGTCCTGGAATCCAGTGCGGAAGGCCATGTATTCTGGCAGCGCTTCTATGACGTGCAATTGCTGGAAGAACGGATTTTCAGCGTCACCGGAAAACCGCATAAGTCCGCCATTTTCGGCGAACGCCAGGCTGGATTTTTCCAGCGTAATGCGGAAGAAAAACGCAGCAACCGTTATTATCCCTTCTGGCAGGAGCCGTATCTGGTCGCTCAGGAATACACCTATTTCGCCTCTCTCGAAGAACTGCCGGGCGAAGGAGTTTTTGCCATGGAGTTCATCAAGCCGTGAACACTCCGCGTCTTTCCATCTGCATCGCCACGCTCAATCGCGCCGCCTACATTGGCGAAACGCTGGAAAGCATCGTCAGCCAAATTACGGACGAAGTAGAACTGGTGATTGTCGATGGCGCCTCTACGGATAACACGGAAGAAATTGTGCGCGGCTTCCAGACGCGCTGCCCGCAGTTGCGTTATGTGAGGCTCGAGAAAAAAGGCGGCGTGGATCAGGATTATGCCAGGACTGTGGAATTGGCCCAGGGCGAATACTGCTGGCTCTTTACGGATGACGACCTGTTGGCTCCGGGCGCAGTGGCCGCCGTGCTGGCTGCCACCCGCAAAGATTATTCCCTGATCATCGTCAACGCGGAAGTTCGCACACCGGAACTCGGCGTCTGTCTCCAGGCCCGGAGAATCATACTTGAACAGGATCGGATTTATCGACCGGTGGAGGCTGATCAACAGCAACTGCTGGCCGATGCAGGTGTGTATTTGTCCTTTATCGGTGGTGTGGTGATGAAGCGGTCCGTATGGAATCAGCGGAACAAAGAAAAATATTTTGGCAGCTTGTTCATCCATATGGGAGTCATCTTTCAAGCGCCGTTGCCGGGTGATACACTGTTGATCGCTCAACCCTGGATCATCATCCGCTACGGCAATGCTCAGTGGACTTCCCGCAGTTTTGAAATCTGGATGTTCAAATTTCCGGGATTAGTCTGGGGTTTTGAAGGGTTTCCTGATGGAACAAAACAACAGGTGGAAGCCTGTGAACCGTGGAAAAGCTGGACGCGACTTTTAATCAACCGTGCCAGCCGCCAATATTCTTTGATCGAATATGACCGCTGGCTGGCGCCACACATACAATCCCCGCTGCGCCGTTTTTTGAGTCGCGCCATCGCAGTTGCGCCGGTAGCTCCGTTGAATTTCATGGCTCAACTCTATCTCCGCTGGATTGTGCGCAAAGTTCCCTGCATGACCCTGTTTGATCTGGAAGCTGCCGCCAAACGCAAAACGAATTGATAACGGCAGAGGAAATTTCGATACTCAACCCATAATGCAAACCGCTCTCATCACCGGAATCGCCGGACAGGATGGCTCGTATCTGGCCGAACAGCTCTTGGAACAAGGCTTTCGCGTCGTCGGTGTTTCCCGCCCGAACGACACGCATCTGGAACGGATTGAGCATCTCAAAGAGCGTTTAATTCTGGAGCCGGTCAATTTGTTGAGTGATGTTTCGCTGGAGGAATTTCTCCTCAAATATAAGCCCAACGAAATATACAATCTGGGCGGCGAATCGTTCATGCCGGCTTTTGCTCAAGCGCCCCTGCAAACCACGGAACCCAATGCCATGGGTCCCATGCGTCTGCTCGAAGCGGTTCGCAAATTCAGTCCACAATCGCGCTTCTTTCAAGCGTCCAGCAGCGAAATGTTCGGCCACGCCAAAGAACAGCCCCAATCTGAGCAAACGCCTTTTTCACCACTAAACCTGTATGCAGTAGCCAAAGTATTCGCTCACTCCACGAGCGCGTATTATCGCCGTCAATATAATCTGTTCACCTGCTCGGGCATCCTGTTCAACCATGAAAGTCCGCGGCGCAAACCGAATTTCGTAACGCGCAAAATCACTTCCACCGCCGCCCGCATTAAACTTGGGCTCGCGACGGAATTGCAATTGGGCAACCTGGAAACCCGCCGGGACTGGGGCTTCGCCGGAGATTACGTCCGCGCCATGACCTTAATGCTGCGGCATCACACCCCGGATGATTACGTGATTGCCACCGGAGAAACGCATTCCGTGCGGGAATTTTGCGATCTGGCTTTCAGTCATCTAGGGCTGGACTACCGGAAATACGTCGTCCAGAACCCGCAATTCATGCGCAGTGAAGATTACCAACCCGTGGGTAACCCGGAAAAGGCGCGTCAGGTGCTCGGTTGGCAACCGACGGTGAAATTTCCTGAGTTGGTCGGCATGATGGTGGAAGCTGATCTGAAACTATTGAACGGAAGGGCCAAATAACCGGTCTGAAGATCAAACCTGAAGTTAATTTCCCATCGTCACCGAACTTTCACTGAATTACGCAAGTGGCAGAGACTGAATTCGCGATTGGCGCACGGGATTTAAGTCACTATGTTGGAGGCGTAAATAGAAATTTAAATAGAGACCGTATTACATGACATCCAGCACCGTAAAGACTCCGCTTCCAGCCAAACCGCGTTCTGGTTTTCTCATCGCACTGCTTTGTCTGACTGTGCTGGTGGCGATGGTCTTCCGGGGCAGTTTTCAGAAGGATCAAGTCCTGCATTCCAATGACGGGCCGCTCGGCATCGTCTATGCGCATGCGGATCAACCTTTCGCGGCTTTTACCGGTTACTGGGAAGATCTTAATTGGGTGGGCAGTGAACAACCATCGGCTTTGCCCAATCTCACGCAAGCCATTTACCTGCTGCTGGGGCCGCTGTTTCAAGGACGGGAAGGGGCCGTAACATTCGCCAAATTTTATGCGCCAGTGGCCCTGCTGGTGCTCGGTCTTTGTGTCTGGTTTTTCCTGCGTCAATTGCGCTTTCAACCCGCCGTTTGCGTGCTGGGTGGTGCCGCCGCCGTCTTGAACATGAACGCATTTTCCAACGCCTGCTGGGGATTGCCCAGTTGGACGCTGGCGTGGGGTTGTGTATTTCTGGCTTTGGCGGCACTCGTTTCATCGTCGATTCGCCAGACCTGGATCAAGCTGGCCTTGGCAGGTTTTGCGGTCGGGGCAAACGTCATGCAGGGATACGACATGGGCGCTATTTTCAGCCTCTACGTTGCCGCTTTCGCTTTTTGGCTGTTTGTGATCGAAGCCCCGGAATCCTCAGTACAAACGTGGGTCAAAGCAGCGGGAAAAGTAATCGTGCTGGCAGCTTTCGCGTTGTTCATTTCCGCGCAGGTTTTAAGCACGTTGATCAACACCCAAATCAAAGGCGTGGTCGAAGCTCAAACCGTGGAAAAAAATTCGCCTGAGAATTGGATTCGCGCCACGCAATGGAGCCTGCCGAAAATCGAAGCACTACGGGTGATTATTCCGGGATTGTATGGCTATCGCATGGATACTCCCGGTGGCGGCCAGTATTGGGGTGGCGTCGGCAGTCTGGATGAGTTTCCCGCCGCACGCTATTCCGGTTCCGGAGAATACGCTGGCATTCTAGTCGTATTGATTGCCGTTTGGGCCATCGCTCAGGCTTTCCGCGCTCGTCAAAGCCCCTATTCCGCCAGGGAAAAGAAAATCATCTGGTTCTGGGCTGGTGCGGCCGTCATCTCCCTGGTTTTCGCGTTCGGCCGGCATGCGCCTTTTTATCAGTTGATCTATCCCCTGCCCTTCTTTTCCACCATTCGCAATCCGATCAAATTCATGCAGCCGTTTCATGTGGCGGTGCTGATTCTATTTGCTTACGGGCTGGAAGATTTATGCCGTCGCTGTCTCGCAGCGCCAGTGAATCAAAAGCCGGCTCCGGTCAGTGACCGGTTTAAAGCGTGGTGGAAAGCAGCTACTCCGTTTGAAACCAAATGGGTGTTCGGGACCGTCGCCGTTCTCGGCGTATCCATGTTATCGTTGATGCTCTATGCGGCTTCCAGCAA
Organism: Verrucomicrobiota bacterium; assembly: GCA_048497895.1. Taxonomy (GTDB): domain Bacteria; phylum Verrucomicrobiota; class Verrucomicrobiia; order Limisphaerales; family JBEHZA01; genus JBEHZA01. The sequence continues at coordinate 7,244 of JBEHZA010000011.1, read as the reverse complement.
TGAACTCATAAATCAATTGAAGGCCGTGGGATTCGCTCCGGACCCAAGCCAGAATATCTCACCTGATCTCGCTCCCAGCATTGCTAAATTCAGTCAAGGCGAAGTTTGCTGGTATGTGCTTTTTCTGGGACTTTCCATCACCGCAGTCACTCTTATCATCAGCGGTGTTATGGCGGGATCGCGGGCGAAAATAGCCATCCTGCTCCTCGGTTTCATTCTGATCAGCGATGGGGTGCGCGCCAATTCGCCCTGGATCATTTATTGGAACTATAAAGAGAAGTACGCCACCAATCCGGTCGTCGATTTCCTGCGGGAAAAACCGTACGAACATCGAGTCGCGATTCTGCCGTTCCGCGTAAACGAGCAACTGGGCCTGTTGCAGCAATTTTATCATGGCCAATGGCTGCAACACCAATTTCCTTATTATAATATTCAGTCACTCGATATTCCGCAGGAGCCACGCGTTCTGATTGAAAACAAGACGTATCGCGGGGTATTTTCCGGAGGCAATCCCGGCCTGCTGGTCCGGGAATGGGAATTGACCAATACGCGTTATCTGCTGGGATTATCGGGTGGTTTCCTGCAAGCGCTCAACCAACAGGTCGATGGCGGGCGTTCGCGTTTTCAATTGCAAATGCCTTTCGGATTGAGCCGCCCATCGGCTAATGGTCCGGTCATTACTGACGCCGATCCGAACGGACCCTTCGCACTCATTGAATTTACCGGAGCTTTGCCGCGGGCCAAACTGTTTACCCAATGGAAAGCAAATCAGGACGACACCAACACGCTGGCCCAATTATCCAACCTGGCTTTCAATCCGCATGAAACGGTTTTAGTTTCCGATGAATTGCCTCCGGCGGCTGTGCCGCTGGTTTTAAATGCCACCAATTCGGGAACCGTGGCCATCGATCGCTACTCGCCCAAAGTGGTGCACCTGACCGCGAATGCGACCGCTCCTTCGGTGTTGTTGTTGAATGATAAATTCAACCCCGGCTGGAAAGTTTTCGTGAATGGTCAACCCGCCAAACTTTTACGCTGCAATTACCTGATGCGGGGCGTTTATCTCCAATCCGGCAATTCCACCGTAGAATTCCGTTTTGAACCACCGGTCACCAGTCTCTACGTGAGCCTGGCGGCAATTCTGTTCGGTCTGGGATTGTGCGGCGTAGTCGTTTATCAATCCAAACAAAGCCCGACTGTTCCCGTGGCCGCACCCGTTTCTCCAGCGAAAAAGTAAATCGTCAAAACTTTACATTGTTCATGAGCCATCAGGAAACCTATCGTCAAAATGAAGCCTACGCGGAATTTCTCGCGGGCTGGGACGAAGGGTTCTATGCGAAATACGCCGATACCTTGCGCCCGGCCAAAGCAGGTGACCGCGCCCTGGACGTGGGTTGCGGCGTCGGGCAAGTCGTCGGACGGCTGACGCAAGCCGGATTTGAAGCTTACGGCATCGATGTTTCAGAACCGAATATCCGGCGGGCCCGTGAGTTTAACGAACGTTGCCAGCTTTATGATGGCAAGACGATTCCGTTTCCCGATCAGCATTTCGCGAGTGTCGGCGCGTTGAATGTGCTGGAACACGTGGACGAGCCGGAAGCCTTTATCAAAGAGCTAGTCCGCGTCACAGCGATTGGCGGACGGGTCGTCATTTCGAGCCCTAATTTTTTCCGTGTGTTCGGCTTTCGGGATTACCACGCGAAGATGCGCGGCTTCGGCAACAAATGGCGCAATTGGCAACGGCTCTCGGAAAAGCGTCGTCAGATGAAATCAAATCCGGACGCCGTCCGCTTCGACCGCATGCAACCGATCATCAAGGAACCGTTCACACCGGATGACGATGCTATCATCGCTACCAACGCCTTGGAGATGAAATTTTTTCTCGAACGTTCCGGCTGCGTCGTGGAGTCCGTTGCCTGCACGGATCGCTACGTTCCGGGAATGGTTGAATTTCTACTGAACCTCACGCCAACGCGCTACCTGATGTTTAACTCCTTCCTGGTGGCCCGCCGAATCCGTTAAGTAAAGGACTACGCCGCTCCTCTTAGAATTTAATGACGGTGTTCATTTTCCCACAATGCGGACAGCGGGAGCGGTCCACATCAGGATCGTCGGTATAAACAAAACCGCATTTCTCACAGCGATAAACATTATCCGGATCACGCTGGGGACTGAACTTTCGCCGGCGTTGCTCGTAATACAACGCGATAATGGTTAATCCAATTAACAGGCAAACCAGATAGGCCAGAATCAGGGTATCAAGCGTCATATCAAGGGTTCGCTTCACCCGGGTTCAGCTTAACCGGCGCGGTGGGACGCCATTGAAAAATCATCTGCCCCCAGGTTAACTCACTTGAGGTCTTGTTACCGGTCTCTTTTAACGGTTCAAAGCGGGCGCCACGGACGAGTTCCAGAGCCGCCTTATCGGCTGTCGGCAGCCCATTGGTCGCAAGCAAGGTAGCTGAAACAATCCCTCCCTCCGCGTTAACCGCCACTTCTACAACCGTGCGATAAAGCATTTCGACATTCGGCCACAAGGGCAACTTCAGGGGCGTGGACAACAGGCGCGTGCGAATATCGCCACCCAACTGAAGCTGGCTCTCAAAAGTGATCGGCGGATTTTCTACGGTCACAGCAGCCAACATGGGAACCGGTTTATCCGGAGCCTGATCATGGACACTGCCAATTTTACGCACATAGCTGTTGAAGGCGGCTCCAAACTTTTCTTCCGGTGGCAGCAACCACCGTTCATCGTCTGTCCAATCGTTCAGCGGACGATCGATTACGGGAGGCAACAGCCAGGCTGGTCCGGCAAATCCCTTGACGTTCGCCAGCGCAAACAATGTGGGGTCATCCGCGCTCACGACCTGATTTAACTGCCAGGTTAGCGCAGGAGCCGTCACCAATCCGAACGTGCTCTGATTTTCGGTCGTTCTTGGGGCGACGATCGACCGGTCGCTGAACAGAAAGACAAAGACGAGTTGCAGCAGAAAAACTCCACCCACACACCAGCACCATTGACTGACGCTCCACCGGGGTTCGTTAACCGGGTCACTCATGGTTTGACGGTGGCATTAACCGGAGCGGATAATACCGGAGGTCGCGTGGCCAACAATGCCCGTTTGATGCCCACTTCGTTGGCCATCTTGCCCAGTTGCACAATAATGTCATACGGCACCGCTTTATCCGCCTGGATCACCAGCGTTACCGGCAATTTTAAGGCCAGCGCGTCACTGCGCAGACTCACTTTGAGCTCCGTATCTTTCACGATTTGATCACGGTAATAGATCTGGCCACTGCGATCCACCACCACTACCAGCGTGGGACCATCCACCCCTGCCAGATCACGGGCGGAGGGCAACTCAACCACCACTCCCGGCCCATAGACCAGCGAGGAACGGAGCGCGACGAACATCATCAACAGCACAAACACCGCCGCATAAGGAGCAGCGTCCAGTTGACCGCGAAAAATCCGGACATTACGGGGAAATCTCATCCGTTATTGTGACCGTTTTTATGGTTGGACGCATCCGCCACCAGGTTGAGAATGTCGGTGGAAACTTTTTCCATATCCAACACAATCGCATTCACGCGGCTGACAAGATAATTGTAAGCGCCATAGGCAAAGATCGCGAGCGCCAAACCGACGGCGGTGCAGATTAAGGCTTCCCAAACACCACCGGATAATTCACCACCGTGAGCAAACCGGCCATGTTCTTCGATTACCCGGAACATGCGGATGAACCCCAACACGGTGCCCAACAGCCCCATCAGCGGTGAAATTTGCGCAATGGTCGCCAGCAGACTGAGTTTCTCCTCCAGGCGCGGCACTTCCATCAAACCCGCTTCCTCCAGTGACTCACGGATGCCTTCCCGCCCCCGGTCACGGCTTAAAATCGCTGTCTTTACCAGGCGCGGCACGGGACCCGGCGTGGCATCGCAAATCGAGATGGCCTCGACGACATTATCGCGCTTCAACACATTGCGAACACCAATCAGGAACTCCGTTGAATTGATCTGGGCGCGATGATAGTGCAGCAGGCGCTCAATAAACACGACCACAGCCACTGACCCGGCAATCAGCAAAAGCCAGATAATGGGTCCGCCATGGTAAATTAACTTCGGCAGCAACATCCCATATTTATAGGCGGCAGTCGGCCAAACTTCAAAGATGAATTTCAATCACACCTTTCTGCTTGCATCTCCAGCCGCGTCCGAACAAGTTTCGCTGCATGGAAAATCCAGACCAATTGCGCGAACTGTTTCGGATGCAGAAAGCCCTCAATGAACGCATCGGCGTGAAAACCGACGGCATGTCGGAAGAGGAAAAAACCAAGTGGATTTTGAACTATTGCCGCGCCATGTCACAGGAAATGGCGGAACTCACGGATAGCGTGCCGTGGAAATGGTGGGCCAAATACCAGAAGTTCGATGAACAGAATGCCCGCGTCGAAGTCGTGGACCTGTTTCATTTCCTTATCAGCATGGCCCAGGTGCTGGGCATGAGCGCCGACGATGTCTTTCAGGCCTATGTGAAGAAGAACGAAGTCAACTTCAAGCGCCAGGAAAGCGGTTATACCGAGAAAGATCATTCGGATTCCCGGCACATCTGAAGCCGAACCGTTTGCGGCTTGCGCATGAATTTAATTCCGGCTCACGCGCCCGAATATCAGCCGTCGATTCGCAGCCTGCTGCAGGAATATGCCACCGCTACCGGACTGGATTTGAGTTTTCAAAACTTCGCCGCTGAACTGGCCGGCTTGCCCGGTAAATATGCTCCCCCAGAAGGCTGTTTGATTCTGGCGCGCAACGGGACGGAAGCGGCCGGTTGCGTAGCTTTGCGGAAACACGATGATGGGGTTTGCGAAATGAAGCGACTATATGTTCGCCCGGCTTTTCAGAGCCGGGGATTGGGCCGGGAACTCGCCGTCCGGATTATCCAGGAAGCGCGCTCAGCCGGTTATCGCCAGATGCTGCTGGATACTCTAGCTTCGATGAAACCGGCGATCTCGCTCTATCATTCGCTCGGCTTCACGGAGACTATGGCGTATTATCACAACCCGCACGCTGATGTGCGTTATTTTAAATTGGAATTGCGGTGACAAAAATCCGGAAACCAACGCCCGTGAAACCTGCGCCCCGCGTGCCCATGCCGTGGCGCAAGGATGTTGACTCGGTGCTGATCACGGAAGCTCAGTTGCAACGGAAAGTCCGGCAATTATCGCGGGCCATCGAACAGGATTTCGCCGGGCGTGATTTCGTGATTGTGTCCCTGTTGAATGGCACCGTGGTATTTCTGGCGGATTTAATCCGGAACCTCTCACTGCCGTTGCGCCTCGATTTCATCGGCGTCTCCAGTTACGGCAGTGGCACGGAAGCCGGTGAACTGGTCTTTACCAAAGAATTGCGCATTGATGTGCGTGGACGGGATGTGCTGCTGGTGGATGACATTCTGGACACTGGAAAAACTTTACACCGGGTGCAAACCAAGCTGCTGCAATTGAAGCCCAGCCGGCTCAAAACCTGTGTGTTGCTGGAGAAAAAAGCCCGCCGTTCAGAAAACGTGACGGCCGACTATGTGGGGTTTGAAATTCCAGACGCCTTTGTGGTCGGGTATGGATTGGACTTTGCGGAACGGTACCGTAACCTGCCCTTTATCGGAGTGCTCAAACCCGGAGTTTATCGTCATGCGGGTGAATAGCACTGGCTGAAACCATGCAAATACGCGTTCATTTTTATTCTTACTTCAAAGACCTGACGGGTTGCGCGGAAACAGTGGAATCAGTGGCTCCGGGCAGCACCATTGACACGCTATTGAAACAAATCATGGCGCGCTTCCCGAAATTGGACGGAATGCAAAGCGCCACGCTGATTGCGGTGGGCGTGGAATATCAGGGCCGCAGTTACGTGCTGCAACCGGAAGACGAAGTTTCTTTATTTCCACCCGTGCAAGGCGGATAGCCATTCAACTGCTTTCACTTTCATGCAACGCCATCTGGTCATCACTGCCGCCGCAATTAATGAAGCAGAACTTGTGGCCCAACGCTCCATGTCGGCCGGCATGGGCGCGGCGATTTACTTCGCCGGGGTCGTCCGGGGAAGTGAAGCCGGAGCGCCAATCAAAGCCATTGATTACGAAGCGTTCCAGCAAATGGCCGAACATCAGTTTCACAAAATCTTCGAGGAAGTGGAAAAACGCTGGCCCATCGAATCGGTGCGGTTAATTCACCGCGTCGGCATAGTGCAGGTGAATGAAGCCTCGCTGTGGGTGGAAGTCATTGCGCCGCATCGAGGCGAGGCTTTTGCAGCCTGCCAATATATGATTGAGGAAATGAAACGGGTCGTGCCGATCTGGAAAAAACCGCAAGGGCAGTAAAGACGCTCACACCTGTTTCACAATTCCCCAATAAACGTCAAGCCGCTTGCTGAGGTACAACTTCACGGCTTTAACCAGCACCTTCGCTTCCAAAGCCTGACCGCGGGCAATAATATCCTTCAGGGCCGCTCCCGGTGGAATATCAAAACTGCCTTGCGCAATAATCGGCCCTTCATCCAGGTGCATACTGACGAAGTGCGAAGTGACACCGGCAATCTTCACTCCATGCTCATACGCCTGACGGTAGGCCTGCGGCCCCGGAAAGCTGGGCAGCAACGAGGGATGAATGTTGATGATCTTATTTTTGTAGCGCCAGACGAAGTTCGGCGAAAGAATCTTCATGAAGCGAGCCAACACCACGAAATCAATTTCATGTTCCGCCAGCACTTTGAGAGTCTTTAGCTCCGCTTTGGCCCGGTCCAACCACGGCACATAAACAAAGGGCACCTGATATTTACGGGCGGCGGCTTCTAAATCGCGCCGGTTGGAGACAATGACCACGGGCTCAGCCCGGGCCAACTGGCCGGATTTAAAGCCCGCCATCAACGCTTCCAGGCAGTGAAATTCTTTGGTCACCAGAATAGCCACCCGCTGTTTGCGATGCGGCTCGGTAAAGCGAACGGCGACTTCCATGCCCAATTGTTTGCCCAGTTGAAGCAGGCCCTTGCGCACGGCCTCGTCCTGAAGCTGCCCCCCGGACCAGGAGGCCTGGATGGTCATGCTGAATTGGCCGCGCGTGACCTGTTCTTCCAGCGCCTCGATGTTGGCGTGCTGCTCAAATAAAAAATTCGTAATCCGGGCAACCACTCCCGTTTTATCTTGTCCAATTACTGTAATGGTCGCAAAACGCTTCATATCGAAGACTATA
>JBEHZA010000010.1:0-26898 GCA_048497895.1 Verrucomicrobiota bacterium | reverse complement strand
CCCTTGCGGCCCATGTAGTCGAGCGAACGCTCGGCGGCGCGGCGCTTGTGCTCGTCCGCGATTTCGCAGGGACGACAGAATCAATCACCCGGCTCATGCAGCGCCCTGCTCTTGGCCAAATTTCCAACGGTCTCCCTCAACCCTTATCCACGAACAACGGCTTCAAATGCCGATCATACAAATTCTCGATCACATTCTTCGCCACGATCGCTTCATTCGCCTTCAGCAAATCCGTGTAGCGCGTCCCCGCCTTGGCCGCCAGTTTGAACGACACATGCAGCAATTGCCGCACACTCGCATTGAACTCCGGATGCCCCGGAATATGTCGCAACGCATTCGCCAGTTGCGGCCCGCTCCACTTCGCCACCGTTTCCGCCGAGGGCAGCTTGTCCCGCTTGATGTCAATCACTGAAGCATACGGCGCGCACAATTCATCCACATGCGCCAGCGCATACGCGTAAATTTCCTTAGCTAACACCAATCCATCTCCACCCGCTTCGGCCAATCCGATCAACTCCTCCAGCCACGTCGTCCCCGCCGTCTTCAAATGCACTCCCGCACCTGTACGTCGCAACGCCCGCCGGATGATCGGATACAAGCTGAACTTATCGCTCCCGCTATGCACGCTCAGCTTCAACGTCGCCGGCAGACCATAGCTAACAACTGCATGCGCAATCACTGCCAGATCATCATTAAACTCGCGCTCGAACTGCGCCAGATCGCCCACGTAATCCACCCCCTTGTTGAAACGCCCCGTGAACTTCGGCGCGATCGTCTGCACTGGAATCTTTTCATCCGCCAGCGCCGCGAGAATCACCAGCAACTCCGGTGGCGTTTGCGGACTGTCCGTTTCATCCATCGACACTTCCGTGATGAACTTGCCCGCTCCCTTCGCCTTCTCAATGTGCCGATAAATCGTCCCCGCCTCCTGCACCGCCAGCAAATACTTGCCCGCCACCCGTTCCACTTCCGCGCGCGAAATCTCAAATGGCGTCGGAATGCCTGCAATCGCAATCCGCCCCACCAATTCCGGATGCCGCTCCACAAATGCCTTCACTGCCGCCGGATTGGCCGCCTTGCCAATTGAATCCGCCACATCAATCGTATAAAAATCCGAATACGCCAGGAACCGTTCCACCGTCTCCAGCCGGATATGATCCGCATCCACATGATACGGCTTCGTCCACCCCAACGCCTTCACCGCCGCATCCGCCGCCGCCCGCGTGCTGGCCGGCTCTGAACCGATAAACGTGTGCTCGCGGTTGGATTTGTTCCACACCGGAATCACCTCAATCCCCTGCTCTGCCGCCATCATGCAAGCCCGCAACTGCGCCTTCGCCTGATGCGCAAACCGGTCGCCAATCCCAAACGAATATTTTCCAATCATTAAAGCAGTGCTCATAATCAATTAATGCCGAAAGCCTAACGGCTCCTTTCGCCAAGGAAATCTTTTTTTGGCCCCCATGTAGAGTCAGGCATCCTTGCCTGACGGTGAGCGTGGCTTCCAGCCGCGAGTCATTGTCGTTGGAACACTCACCTCACCAATGGGCGGCAAAACCGGACAGTGTCGTCATATCAATCAATCCGGTAGGGCAAAGCTGCCGCTTTGCCCATTATAATCTGCCCTCACCCCAGCCTTTCCCCCACCTTCACCTCATTCCCCGCCAGAAAATCCTGCACTGCCAGGCGTCGCCCGCCTTCCTTTTGTAATGATAAAATATTTAACGCACCCTCGCCACACGCCACCAGAATGCCTTGCCGATCCGCCCGTAACACTTCCCCCGGTGAACCGCTCGCCGCCTCTACGACTTCTACCTGCCAAATTTTCAACAGCCGCGGTTTGTCCTGCACTGTCTGGTGTGTAAACGCACCCGGCCACGGCGTGAATCCCCTCACCCGGTTCCACAATGTCCGTGCCGGCAATGACCAATCCAGCTTGCCATCCTCCTTGGTAATCTTGCGCGCGTAAGTCGAGCCTTCCGTTGGTTGCGGCGTACTCTTGATATTTCCCCGCACATAGTCCGGGATCGTTTTCACGAGCAATTCCGCTCCCATTTGCGCCAGCCGATCATGCAAGGTCTGCGCGTTATCCTCCGCCTTAATTGGCGTAATGCTTTGTGTCAGGATATCACCTGTATCCAAACCCGCGTCCATCTTCATAATCGTCACGCCGGTTTCGCGTTCGCCATCGAGAATCGCCCACTGAATCGGGGCCGCGCCGCGATATTTTGGAAGCAACGAGGTATGTACATTCAGGCAACCGTGCACAGGCAGTTCGAGAATCGTTTTCGGCAGAATCTGGCCGTAAGCGGCCACCACGATCAAATCGGGCTGCAATTGGCGGAGTTCTTCTACGAACGCCTCATTGCGCGCGCGTTCCGGTTGCAGCACCGGCAAATGATGTTCCAACGCCAGCACCTTGACCGCTGACGGCTGCAACTTGAGGTCGCGCCCCTTCGGACGATCCGGTTGCGTCACCACCGCCACAACTTGAAAGCCGGGCGTCTCCACCAACGCCTTTAAACTGGCGCAAGCCAGTTCGGCGGTTCCCATGAAAATCAGGCGCAAAGGCTGCATGTGATGAAAAGCTTATCCTTTGTCAGACCGGTTGACCAGTGATGGCCGTATTGCCAATCAATCTTCGGAAGGACGATCTCCCACGAATCCCTGAAAAAACACACCAGTCAAACGGGTCTGCGATCAGGCAGCCGGTTTCGTGGATTGCAATTTCACGATAATGCTCAGGATTTCGTTGAGCACCTGCACCGGCGGCTTGGTGGAATCAATATTGTAAACCAGATCTTTGCCGTAGAAATCGACTACCGGTTTTGTTTCCTTTTCGTACGTCGCCAGGCGATGGCGAATCACTTCGAGGTTGGCGTCATCCAGCCGGTTTTCCCGCAGCGCCCGCCGCTGCAGGCGTTGCACCATTTTATCCATGTCCGAGCAGGTCAGGTAAAACATGGCCTTCACATTCAACGTATCCTTCAGAATTTCCGCCTGAGCCACGTTGCGGGGAATGCCATCCAGCACCAATGAATCCCGTTCCGGATCAAACCGTCCCAGAGAAGTGCTGCCTTCAATCGAACGCCGCCATAACTTCACCGTATATTCATCCGGCACCAGCTCACCGCGCGCTGAATACTCCACGAAGACGCGGCCCAATTCATTGTCCACCGTCAAATTGCGGAAAACGTCTCCGCAAGCGCAGTGGAAAAAATTCGGGATGCTGCCCAGAATCTTGCCTTGAGTGCCTTTGCCCGCACCGGGTGCGCCGAACAGGAGATAGGTGTTGTATTTCATTCGAGTTGAGGAGGACGCTCAATTAAACCGCTGTGGCCTAATCCACCGCGTCTTTATGCCGAAGCTTGATCTCAAAAATATCGTTCAACGGAATCAATTCCTCCACCGTGCCGCTTTCATGGTTCAGCACCAGGGATAATTCCGTAGCCGTAATCCGGCTGACCCGCTTGCCGGTGAACTCGCCACGGGCCGTTTTAAAGACCAGTGTCATGTCTTTTTCGGCGTCACCCGGCACGATGCGGAAGAAACCCGCAAATTTGGATTCAATGAAACGGCGGTTGATATTGACTTCACCGCGCCGGAAAATCTGTGTCGGCGGAATGACTTTCGCCGGCTCCGGCTCTGCTGCTCCCACTTCTACCGGTTGCACCACTTCCACAGCCTCTTCTACGTCCTGAACGTCATCTTCCGCTACTTCCGGAGTGACCGCGAAACGCTCTGCCCGCTTGCGTGCCGGAAAGGCCAGAAAAATTGCCGGCCCAATCACCGGCGCCAACGCCGCCGCGCCTCCCACTACTGCGAAGGGACGGTTCTTAAAATAACTGACTTCGTAACCGAAGTAGATATTTCCCAGATAAAGCATGAACGTCAGCACCAGCCCGAATCCTGAGAACATGGCGCTAATCACGCCGCTATGCCCGTAAGGCTGGCCAGGGCTTAAGTGTTGTTTGATTTCCACCGGAGGTCTTTTGGGCTTCTCTGGAACGGCGGCTTCTTCCCGCTCGTCCGAAGGCAACTCAATCAATACCTCAATGTAGCGCCGGACCTTTTCATCCTTCGCAAATTCCTTCAACGTTTCCGGATCAAATTTTTCCCAGGCCGTAGTCGAGGAAAAACCGCCGCTTTCCAAACGGAACGCTACCCCTTTGGCCGACATGGAAGCCACTTCACCTTTGATAACACTGCCATCCTTGAGCTTAAATTCATTGGCCAGCAACAGGCCATTGGCAATAAAACTCAACAGCAGGATTAGAATGGCCGTTTTAACGCTTCGCATGATGCTCCCTGATACCAACTATTCAGGGTCAAGGAAACGAAAAAATCCGGATTTACGAAGGTTTATTGCCCCGGCCCAATTCATCCGCCAGCTCTTCGATCGTCCAACCTCCTCGAACCCGCTGCAATTCATCCGCCGCCGCTCCATGTTGCCAGACCCCGTAACGCAAAACCTGTTCTACCTCTCCTTGCAATCGGCGTTGGGCCAGCAATCCGCCCAGAAAGCCCGCCAATAAATCCCCGCTGCCGCCTTGAGCCAGATACGGATTCCCGGAGGGGTTAATAAAAACCGGCCCTTCACAGCGGCCAACCAATGTCTGATGACCTTTCAGCACCACCCAGCACCGTCCATATTTCAGAGATAATTCCCGCAACGATTCCACTCGTTGAGCTTGAACTTCAGCCGAAGTGCGCCCCAATAAACGAGCCGCTTCACCGGGATGCGGCGTCATGATGCGAACCGCATTCGGAGCCACTGGTCCGGGGGGCAACCATGTGAGCGCACTGGCATCTGCAATCACCGGCAAAGGGGAGTTCTGCCACAGCTCACGGCCTTGCAATTTGGTTTCCTGAGCCAAATCCGGTGCAGCCAATCCCGGTCCCAATACAATCGCGCTGCAAGTTTCCGGCAGAGTAATTCCTCCGCTCATGGGCTTGACCATTACCGCTTGCAACTGGGACGCCACCGGCACATAAACCCGGTCATCCACCCACAAGCTGACCAAGCCCGGCTGTGACCGCATTGCCCCTCTGGCCACCAGCACCGCCGCACCGTGATAACCGGGACTCCCGGCGATAATGGCTACATGACCGTAAGTTCCCTTATGAGATTCCACTGCGCGGCGTGGAGGAAAACCCGTAAAATCTTCAGGCAAAGTCCACAGCAATTCACCCGTGAACGGGCAAGGAATCAGGCCAATGTCTGGTGCCACCTCCAACCGTCCAACGTAAGTCGAAGTCCCCGGCAGGACTAAGCCGCGTTTCGGCGCGCCCAACGTCAAGGTCGTAGTGGCGCGAATGGACTCACCTTCAATCCCGCCATTGTCCGCGTTGAATCCCGAAGGCACATCCACTGCCAGCACCGGCGCACCAGTCGCATTGACCGAGCGAATGAGTTCCACCCAATCTTCGCTCAAAGGACGGTTCAACCCAATGCCGAACAATCCATCGATAATCAACGCCGGCCCTTGTTTCAGTAAAGCCGCCAGTGCATCCAAAGCCGATTTAGGATTGTCGATCTTGAGCAGTTCGACTCTGCGTCCGGAAAGATGTGGTATTGCCTGACGCGCATCTTCCCCGTTATTGCCTTTCCCGGCCAGCACCAGAATAAAATCACCGGGCTTAGTTTGCGCGCTTGCGTAGCCGGCAATGATTTCGCCTACGCGGGCAATTACCGCTGAAGAAGTCTGGCCAGTAGCCCAGGTGGCTTGCTCCCACCCGCGCATTTGCTCGACCGAAATGACCGGAATCGGCATATCAACCCCGCCTGTTTCACATTAAGCTTTTTTGTAAAGCTTCGCCACTTGCTCCGCGTAGCCATTGTAAGGCAAGGTGCGGATGCGGTCGCCCGTATCTACCACCCGCTCCGTGGCCTGTGACCAGCGCGGATGCGGAACCGCGGGATCGACATTCGATTCAAACGGATATTCATCCGGCGCGAGCGTTTCCCACAGTGTCTTCGGCTGACGCGCCACAAACTCGATCTTTTCTACAGACTTGATACTCTTGTAACCGTACTTCCACGGCACCACGATGCGTATAGGCGCGCCTTGCTGCTTCGGCAGCGGCTTGCCGTAAACGCCTGTGGCCACAATAACCAGATCATTCATCGCTTCATCCATCCGCAACCCTTCCGTATATGGCCACGGATAACCTGCCAACCGTTGCATCCCTGGAAATTGATCCGGCCGGTTCACCGTTTGAAAACGGACAAATTTGGCTTCGGCCTTGGGCACAACCTTTTCAATTAATTTCTTCAGCGGAAAACCAGTCCAGGGAACAATCATGGACCAGGCCTCCACACAGCGGAACCGATACACCCGTTCTTCCAACGGCATCTGGTCGATCAGCTCTTGCAAGTCGAGCTTCATCGGCTTTTCCACCAGGCCGCCGATTTCCAGCGGCCACGGTGTCGTCACAAATTTGTCCACGAGTTTATAGACGCGCTCCTTCGAGGTGCTGAATTCGTAAAAATTGTTATAAGTCGCGGCCACCTTCTCGTCAGTCAATGGCCAACCCGGATTAAACGCCGGATTTCGCGCGTATGGATAACCCTTCTTCACTGACACTGCTTCCGCCGCTGCTCCTGCGAGTGGCAGCCCCGCCAAACCCAATCCAAGAAATCCCATCTGTTTCAGGAAATCACGCCGGCGCCGGTAAACGCGTTCGGGGGTGACTTGCGGTTCAGAAATGTACCAACCGGGACGACGAATGATATTGGCCATAATGTTATGATGCCTCATTCTTCGGTTGATTCCACCAAAAATTGCTCGCGACACGCTTTTTTCGAATAACACATTCCCTGCGCGTCAAGAAATTTATCTTTGGCCAGCCAGTTGTCAGCCGCGCCGTCAGCAGTTAAGTTCGACAGTGATGTTTGATGTTCGCAGTAAAGCCGATCGTGGTGAGCGGCAGTATCGGGAACTTCTGGTAGTCGGCGCCCAATCCGTGCCCATTCTCTACCGTCGTAATCGATCAGCCCGCCGCTACATCCTCCGGATCAGTGCCGATGGCGCAGCCTGTGTGACCATTCCCCGTGGCGGACACGAAGCGGGCGCCCGCCATTTCGCCCAGCAACACACCGATTGGATTCAACAGCAAATTCAAAAACGCGCCGCCCAAACCGGCGGGCCCGCTGTCTGGCATGAAGGTGCGGAGATTTTCTTTCGCGGCGAACGGGTGCACCTGAACCTGGACACTCATCATCAGCCGCAGCAGGTCCGGTTCGCCGATCAATCATTGCCCTTAAAATCTTCCGCGGCCGATCTTCGCCCACCGGTGCAACAGCACCTTTGGCGGCTGGCCCGGCTGGAATTGCCCTCTCGCACTTTGGAACTCGCCGCGCAACACGGTTTGAAAGTGAAGCGCGTCTCCGTCCGTAATCAGCATACCCGCTGGGGTTCCTGTTCCCTGCGTGCCACCATTTCCTTGAACTGGCGTTTAATCCAAACACCGCCATTCGTCCGGGATTACATCATCCTGCATGAACTCATGCACCTGCGGGAAATGAATCACTCCGCCCGTTATTGGCAATGGGTCGAAAAAGTCTGCCCCGATTATCTCGCCGCCGAAGCCTGGCTCAAAGCGCATTCCAAGCTGCTGCATTAAAAGTTTTCCGTTGCGTCGAATCCCATCGCTCAGACTGTTCTCTATGCGGTTGCTGCACTTTTGTCAGTGCCATCCCCACCACCAGAAAGGCTATCAAGCCAAAATATGAGAGCGCCATGATAGCCCGTTGAGAAGCCGGTAATTCGTAGTAGCGCTTCTCCTCCTCAGTCTTGGCCCGGAACAACGAGAAAAGCCGGGGCAACGAAATCACCAGGATCAATACCAGCAGAAAATTGAAATGGACGAACAGTAAAAGGCCAGTGCCGATAATGCCAGCCACCCAGAGCCAGGGTGAAATTGCCGTCACAATCCGTCCACCATCCAGAAAACCAACCGGCATCAAATTAAACAGGTTCAAAAAGAATCCCGTGTGTGCCAGTGCCAGATAAAGCGGGTTATTCGTCCAAAGATAAATCCCTACACAAACCGTAGCCCCAACTGTGCCAAGGACTGGCCCTCCGATTCCGACTTTTGCTTCTATCCACGCATTTTTAGGTGCTTCCTTGAGCGCAATAAAGGCGCCCATAAAAGGAATGAAAACCGGCGCTCCCACTTTCAACCCCAATTCCCGGGCCGCCAGCAGGTGTCCGCATTCATGAACAAAAATCAGCAGGACAAACCCAACAGAAAACTTCCATCCCCACGCGAGCGCATAAAACCAAATGGTAATGAACATCGAACCACCGGTCTTAAACAACACGGGTAGGAATTTAAGCAAAGGAAGCATCGCTCCTTTGAATTTCCCCAAAATCACCAGCACCACTCCAAACGGGCCGAGCATCTTCTTAAACCTCCCTTCCTTTGATGGCAAAGGTGGAGGTAATGGCGGCGGCTGAACCGGTGGTTGACCAGCGGACATTATTGGCGGCTCTTCCATGGTGTTAGTCTTCTGCAAAAAATGTTTTTCCCGCCAGCCTTTATATTTCCAGCTTGTTCAATCCGTCCCAGGGGCCACCGCGTTTTGATTTGATCATCAGCCACAATATCCAGGCACCCCAGAAAATTCCACCCAGCAAACAAATCAAGGCGCTGATACGAACTGCCGCCGCGATCTCCATTTCAAATTGAAGCAACCCCATTTTGTTAAGCAGATAATTCCAATCATGGATTACCTCCCCACTGCCGCCACCAAACGGCGTGACCAGATTTAATTCCAATTTGCGCGCATCCGCAATATAACGCGACACGCCCGCCAGATTGCTGCCCAGCCAAACGAAAGAAAAGGAGAACGCAAAATAATCCCGCTGCCGGTAGAACATGAAGATGGAAATGACTGGCACAAGGCATTGCACGAAGGAACCGCCCGCAACGCCAATAAATTCCCCGAAGGGCATGCAAATTAAATGGCCGAATTCATGAACTCCGAGATTCAATCCGCCCAGCAACCCTTGATAATCCCGATCCCGCAGATGATTCCAGAACAGGTTGAGAAACCACAGCCACATCAACAAGCGAAGAATCCAGACGCGCCCCTGAGCCCAGGTGCGGGCTTCCTTCAATAAATTGCGCAGGAACTCCACGTCCGAAATTTGCCTCGCTGCGGACGCTCTGGCGAGCACGAAACAGCCACTAAATCACGGATCACTTGGCCGCGTTCACCGTTTGCAGCATCAATTGCCCCGGCCAAACCGCCCCTTCATTCACCCACTGCTTGAGCAAGGCAATCTTATCAGCACTCAACGGACCACCCTTTTTGGCGGGAGGCATCATTTCATCATTTTTATCCTCCTTCGCCGCGATAGAAATGCGCCGGATGATGGGACTCTTATCCGCATTGCCCGGTACCACCGCCGGGCCATCATCGCTGCCGCCCTTTAAAACGGATTCCAGCGTGTCCAAACGCAACTTGCCCTTTTGCTTTTCAGCGCCATGACAGCTTAAACAATTCTGCTCCAGAATCGGTTTAATCTGCGTGGCAAAATCAATTTTACCGCCATTGCTTGTGCCGGCCTCCGTGTTCGCCGCAGCTGTAACGGACGTTGTTTCGGGCTTACTGCCAACAGCAGAGTCATTAGTCGCCGTAACCGTTTCCGGCGCAGCGCCGGCCTGTTCAGGGAAGGGCGCGCCAAGTTGAATCCACTGCACAATCGTCATCGTCTCCTCTGGTGTGAGCGCCGATTTGCCCGCTGGAGGCATCACATCATCTTCGTCCCGCAACATCAGAATCAACCGCACCAGGTTACTGCCCAACGGATCTTTCGCCTTAATCGCCGTCAAACCGCTCTCTCCGCCTTTGAGCGCAATGTCCTTTTTATCCAACCGATAGCTGGATTTTTGCTTTTCCGGACCATGACACTCGTAGCAACGGGCTTCCAGAATCGGCAGAACTTTATCCTGATAAAATTTAACCCCGGGATTGGCAATAGCCTCGTGACTGGGATTCGGCGTCTCCGTTTCCTTCAACAAATCTTTCACAAAATCGGGCGCATTCTGAATCAGATAATTGGAACCGTGCGTCAAATTGCCGCCTTGATGACCAGCAATGACCAGCGATACCAGCGTGCCCGAAAACAAAACGCGATAAAGAATGCTCAATGACAACTTGTCTTCATGATGAAAACACAACCACTGCGCTCCCCATGTAATCATCGTTAGCACGGCCACAGAAACTCCGAAGGTGCGGTGCATCGACAAAGTCTTCTCATCATAACCACCACCACTGCCCCGCAGCAGCCCCAGGCCAGCCACGACGACCGCACTCAAGGCACTCAGCATCATGATAAACGCCAGAATCTTCCGCAACTCCGGGTTCTTGCGCCGCAGATAAATCAGATCCAGCAAATAGGCCAGGGAAACAAAACCGATGGGATAATGCAGCAATACCGAATGAAACGGCGCGAGAAATGGGCGCCACTGAAAACCCGTGCTGGGCGCCGGCGTCGTCGCCGCCAGCAACGCCGGATGACTGGTCAAAAACGCATCGGCCACGGCCATCGCAGCCGGCACCACCAGGAGCAGCACCGCGATAACTACCCACCATTTGCTTCGACTTTTATTCATGGACTTGAATTCGACACAGTAACCCGGCCACTTCGTTCAACGGTTTGTTTCTGCAAACCTAATGGTTCGACCTGAAAAAATGAAGGCCAAATCATTTACAATGAAGAACATCTCATCTGACGATGAGTGCCAGGCCGTTATTCGGAAACGATTTTGAAGAATAAAGCCCCTATTTGGACGCGCCCGCCGTGAAAGTCTTGAGGCTCGCTTCCAGGTCAGGGCGCAATTCGTCATCCTTGCAGGCTTCGATCGCGCGTTTTTCCAGTTCAATGGCCTCGGCGACTTTGCCATTATCGAACAGCGCATGCGCATAGGTGTCGCTGATGGCCGGAAACTTCCCTTTCGTCAATTCATGCGCTTTCTTCGCGCTTTCAAGCGCCAACGGCAAATCGCGCGTCTTAAATTCTTTATCGGTCAGGATATGCCAGGCCAGCGTGTTCAAATGCTCTGGCTGTGTGGATTCGTCCAGAATGCGCTTGCCCAAGCCGGACAGCAGCGGCGCTTTGGGTTCATTAATCGCCATCGTGAAATATTGCTGCACCAGTTGACCGTATTTCTCGTAACGCTTGGCCGCTTCCAGGTCATATTTACCATCCACAATCTGATCCAATGTTTCATGCAGTCCATCCAACGGATTGCCATGCCAGATAATCGCGCCGGATTTATCGACCACGAAAGCATGCGGAATCGTATTCACCCCGAAGGCGTTCATGTAAGCGTCCGCCGTAATGTTATCCGGGTCCGTAGCCACTTTATAATCCATCTTGTCGCCCATCTTTTTGACGAACGCTTTGACGACCGGGGTGGCCTCATCGGTAATCCCCACAAACACCACTCCATCACCTTTATGTTCCGCCTGCAAATCGGTCAGATGCGGAATGCTCTCCAGACACGTAGGACACCACGTCGCCCAGAATTCGATCACGTAAATCTTCTTCCCCTTGCCCGCCGCCAAATCCACATAGGACCCCTTAATCCAATTCTTGATATGCAACGGCGGCGCTTGATCACCCAAACCAACCGTGGCCGCCTGAGTTTCAGTGAATAAACCAGCGGCGATCAACGCCAGGAGCAGACTTTGAAAATACTTCATAATTCAGAGATTGTTGCCGTTATCATACCGTGCTTTCGCCAAACCGCAATCGTTCTATCGCCTGTACGAGCCGCCAGTCGGCGATGTATTCCTTACCGCGTGGCTTTTTCTGCGCCCGCGGAATTCCTCAAGCCACAGCGGGTTTTTCCACCTCATCCTGAATGTAGGTTTCCTCCCGGTATTTCGTTGCCACGATGGCAAACCCCACGCCCGCCAGAAAGATCAACCCCGCAAAGAAGAGATAGTATTGGGCACCGGCCAGCTTCGTAGTGCCATCGACATTTTGGATAAATTTATTCACCAACGAAGTAAACAAATTCCCCAACGAATTCGACAAAAGAAACACCGCCATAATAACCGATTTCATCTTCTTCGGCGCCTGTGTGTAGGAAAATTCCAGACAAGTAATCGAAATCAGAACTTCCCCCACCGTCAGAATCGCGTAAGCCAAACCCTGCCACGCAATACTCGGCTTTAAGCCCGCCGCCAACTGAGTTTCAATCCACGCCGGAACCAGAAATGAAATCATGGTCACGAAGAATCCAAGGCCGATCTTGCGGAGCGGCGTAAGGGTGAACACCTTGCCCATCAGCGGATAGATCACATAGGCAAAGAGCGGGATGTAAATCAAAATCAAAATCGGATTCAAAGCCTGCACTTGGGAGGCCAGAATAGTGTGCCCGCATAATTGACGGTCCAACTTCTCACCTTGCAGCACCCATGCCGCTCCAGTTTGGTCGTAAAGCGCCCAGAACATGCTGACAAACAAATAAATCACCGCCAGTTTTCCAACGGCTTTCAAGCCCATCGGCCCAAATGTTTCCAGCATGAACTCCTTGCCACCTGCAGGGACATGAACAAACTTGCGGCGTCCCAGCCAGAAGCAAATCGTAGCCAGAAACATCAACGCTCCCGGCAATCCAAAAGCCGCCCTTGGACCGTATTTC
This sequence comes from Verrucomicrobiota bacterium, assembly GCA_048497895.1. GTDB lineage: Bacteria > Verrucomicrobiota > Verrucomicrobiia > Limisphaerales > JBEHZA01 > JBEHZA01. Next base: position 14,232 of record JBEHZA010000010.1, on the reverse strand, counting down.
TCCAGCAAATACGGCACGAGCAAAGTGGAAATCGAAGACCCGAAATTAATGGCGAAGTAAAACCAGCCGAACACCTTTGTCAGCAAGTGCTGATTGGATTTCCCAAATTGATCCCCCACATGCGCCGAGACACACGGCTTGATCCCTCCTGCCCCAACCGCAATCAAAGTTAAACCCAGCATTAACCCGACGCGCGTATCATCTAAAGCCAGCGCCAAATGGCCAAGGCAATAAACCAGCGAAAGCACAATAATCGTGCGGTATTTGCCTAGAAATATATCCGCTATAAGCGCGCCTAGAATCGGGAAAAAATATACGGCCGACATGAACACCTAACACTTCTCCTTCGCCTCAGTCTCCCCCATCGGGGCATGCTGGCCGTTCCTCCCCATCAAATACTGCGTCATGAAAACCACCAGGATCGCCCGCATGCCATAATAACTGAAACGCTCCGCGGCCTCATTACCAACAATGTAAGGCACTCCGCCGGGCATACTGGTGGACTTAACCGGGGCGGTTAGATAAGGGGCTTGAGCCATGGGCGCTACTGTTTCAAATCCCCCGCTCTGAATCCAGAGTAAAGGACGGACAGCGACCGTCTCGGTCGCAGCAATGTTCGCAAGGATATGAATTTTGGGATTTACAAACACTCGTCGCCCTTTCACCTCGCTGTGACCGGGGACGGTCGCTATCCGGGAATGCCATTGAATTTCAATCTGTACGGCATTAAGTTCAACTCACAAATGAAGCCTATTGCCGCCTTACTCGTCACCCTGATCGCGTTGAGTTGTTTCTCCGTTTTGGCCGATGGGCCGGTCGAACCTAAACACGTCGATGCCCAACAGGCCGCGAAATTGCTGAAGGAGAACAAGGATGTGGTCGTGCTCGATATCCGCACCCCGGACGAGTTTGCCAGCGGCCATATCGCCGGCGCCCGGAATGTTGATTATCTTGCTTCCGATTTCGGCAAAAAAGTAGCCGAACTGGATAAATCAAAAACCTATCTCGTTCATTGCGCCGCGGGCAGTCGCAGCACCAAATCGCTCAGCACTTTTAAGAAGTTGAGTTTCCCGTCCATTTATCATTTGGATGGCGGTTTCAATGCCTGGGAGAAAGCCGGGAATCCCGTCGCGCATTAGCCCCGATGTAATCGCTTACTTGATTTCAAAAGGCAACGCCAGTTGCCGGGCTGTGGAATCATCCAGATTGCCGACTCCCAGACCGATTAACCGAAGGGGACGATTCACGAGCTTATCCTTGCCCAACAGGTAACAGCCGAACCGATAAATATCGGAGGCTTCAGTGATGCGTCCCTCGACCGTGATTTGCCGGGTTAACGTGGAGAAATCACCGTAACGCACCTTTACCTGCACCGTGCGCGCGGCGATTTGCTTGCGCTTCAGTTTGGCAGCAATATCTTCCGCCTGTTCGCGCAAGCAGCGGCGCAAGGTGGGCCGGTCATCGGTATCTTTCAGAAACGTATTCTCACTGCTGATGCTTTTAATCTCATCGCCCAGTTCCAGTGGACGATCATCTTCACCAAAGGAAAAGCGCTTCAACACCGGGCCAAAGGAGCCAACCAATGCACGCAAATCACCGCGATGATCCTGCAAATCGCCCACCGTGTTGAGTCCCGCCTTTTGCAGAACTTGTTCCGTAACTTTCCCCACGCCACGAATCACTCCAATCGGCATGGGCCGCAGAAATAAAACTTTATCGCGTTCCGGAATCAGCGTCAGCCCGTTCGGTTTATTGAAATCACTCGCCAGCTTGGCGAGCATTTTATTGGCGGCAATGCCAACGCTCGTCGTCAATCGCCGCTCGATGGAAATGCGTTCCTTTAATTTCCGGGCCAGCGGCAAGGCCAACAGGAGACTGCCATCCACATCGGCTCCTTGGGCCAGCGCAGAAGCGTCGAGATAAGCTTCATCAATGGAGACCTGTTCAATAATCGCGCCCGAATCCGCTACCAACGCCATGATGGACCGGGATTCCGCCTTGTAATGCTCCATGCGCGGGCGGATGAAAATACCTTTAGGGCAAAGCCGTTTCGCCGTACTGCTCGGCATGGCGGAGCGAACGCCAAACTTGCGCGCTTCATAACTGGCGGCGCACACGACGCCACGTTGATCCGGCGGTGAACCGACAATGACCGGACGTCCGCGCAACGCGGGATTATCGCGTTGCTCCACCGAAGCGTAGAACGCGTCCATATCCAGATGAAAGATGACGCGAAACATGGAACTATTTCGATCACCCGGGCGGAAACCGCAAGACTCAATTCGCGCCCGCGCCCGTTTGCTGCGCGATAACGCTCGGTGGCAGATGCGACAACTCAGCTTTGGGATTCGTTTCCCGGAAATAATTGGAAGACCATTCGTTGGCGAACAGCACCACCGGATTCTTGTCGCTGTCGTAAGCGATTTTTGCGCCCGTCGGCAATTGCAACGCATCCAACTCTTCGTCTTTGAAATGAGGCGGCAACCAGCGAACGACACTCCACGGAGCTTGTTCCAGACGTGATTCCGCGCCGTATTCACTCTCCAAACGGTATTGCACCACTTCAAACTGCAGCGGTCCAACGGCGGCCAGCAGCGGAATCTTCACCGCTGAATCCTTCAGGTGCAGAATTTGAATAACCCCTTCCTGTAAGAGCTGTTCCAAACCCTGCCGGAATTGCTTGTACTTGCCGGTATTGGGATTGTGCAAATAGGCAAAGGTTTCCGGCGTAAATCGCGGAATTTCGCGATAAAGAATGCTGTTATCGGTCGTGAGCGTGTCCCCAATCCCGAACTCCGAATGTCCGACGAGACCGATAATATCTCCCGGAAACGCTTCATCCACCGTCTCCCGTTCCTGCGCAAATAACTTGTGCGAACTGGACAGGCGGACTTTCTTGCCGCTTTGCGCATGCGTCACCGTCATATCCCGCTCAAACTTGCCCGAACAGATGCGCATAAAAGCAATGCGATCGCGATGGCGCGGGTCCATGTTGGCCTGAATCTTGAAAATGAAGCCCGAAAAATCCGGGTGCTCCGGATCAATGTGCTTGCCCGCCATGCTGCGCGGCTTCGGCGCGGGTGAATGCTTCAGAAAACCATCGAGCATCAATTTGACGCCGAAATTATTCGCCGCACTGCCAAAGAAAACGGGCGTGGTGCGGCCTGCCAGAACCGCTTCTTCGTCAAACAATTCACCGGCCAGATCAAGCATCTGCAACTCTTCGTTGACCTTGTGAAAAATCGTCTCATCCACCTGCTCGCGAATAAAGGGATCGTTGAATCCACCAATGGATACCGGAGCGCGAAATTTACCGCCGACAGTGCGTTCAAATAAATGCACCTGATGTTCATGCCGGTCAAAAACACCTTTGAAATCGCTCCCGGTGCCAATCGGCCAGTTCACGGGAAACGCGCCAATGTTCAGAACACTTTCCAATTCATCCAACAGTGAGAGCGGTTCCCGCGTTGGACGATCGCATTTATTCATGAATGTGAAGATCGGCACCTGCCGCTGACGGCAAACCTCAAACAACTTGCGTGTTTGCGTTTCAATGCCTTTGCCGGCGTCGATCACCATCACCGCCGCATCCACCGCCGTCAGCACGCGGTAAGTGTCTTCGGAGAAATCTTTGTGACCGGGCGTGTCCAGCAGGTTGATGCAGTAGCCGTCGTATTCAAACTGCAATACCGTGGAACTGATGGAAATGCCGCGTTTGCGCTCCAGCTCCATCCAGTCTGACGTCGAAGCCCGTTGATTCTTACGCGCCGTCACGGAACCTGCCAACTGCACCGCGCCGCCATATAACAACAGTTTTTCCGTCAACGTGGTCTTACCCGCATCTGGATGCGAGATAATGGCGAACGTCCGGCGTTTAGCTATTTGACTCTTGATATCCACAAAGGGGGCGAATGTAACAAGACCGGCTCAACCGACAAGCACTAATCGCAGGACGATCAGAATGAACGATACATTCGTGCTGTGCAAAGGAGCGTGGCGTTCACGCCGCTTCAATATTCAAATGTTTATGCGGCAAACAAATACTGCCTGACTTCCGAACGATGAAGTGGAATGAATTCCGCGCTCCAAAACGCGCTATTAAACAAACTGCCCGGCCGCATTCCCGGAAGCCCAGGCCCATTGAAAATTATACCCACCCAGCCAACCGGTCACATCCACTACTTCGCCGATGAAATATAATCCAGGAACGCGCCGGGCCTCCATGGTTTTTGAAGAAAGCTCGTCTGTGCTGACCCCGCCGAGCGTTACTTCCGCTTTGGCATAACCCTCAGTCCCCGAGGCTTTGACCTGCCAATGTTGCAGACGAAAAGCGATTTGTTCCAATTCCGCCGGGGTATAGCGGTTCATCGGTTTATTAACGGCAAAGCGGTCGCACCACGCCTGCACAAAGCGTCGTGGCAAATGTTGGCTTAAAACCGTGATCAGTTCTTTCGTGCCATGCATCTTTGGCTCCAATAAATCCAACGCGGACCGTTCCGGCAGCAGATCAATCGTCAGAGTCTCTCTCGGCTGACAGTAACTGCTGATTTGCAGAATCGCTGGCCCGCTCAAGCCATGATGCGTCAGCAACACATTCTCGCGAAACGACGCTTCCCCCACCGAAACAATCGTGTCGAGAGAAATGCCGCTCAATTCCGCGAAAGGAGCCCATTCACTCGCTGCAAACGTCAACGGCACCAGCCCCGGCCTCAGTTCCGTCAGCTTCAACCCGAATTGAGTCGCAATCCGGTGACCGAAATCGGTCGCGCCAATCTTCGGAAAAGAAAGCCCGCCCGTGGCAATCACAAGCGATTGGGCTTCAAAAACGCCTCGATTGGTTTGCACCAAAAACGTGGTTTCTTTGGTGACTTGAGTGACCGTGCAACTGAGTTGGATTTCAACCCTTGCCGAAGCGCATTCGGCCTGGAGCAATTCCACAATCTCGCGGGAACTGAAATCGCAAAACAACTGCCCCAGTTTCTTTTCGTGATAACGAATGCCGTGCTTTTCCACCAACGCGATGAAATCTGATGGTCTGTAACGTGCGAGGGCTGATTTGCAGAAATGCGGGTTGCCGGAAAGGTAATTATCCGGACCAGCGTTGATGTTCGTGAAATTGCAACGGCCACCGCCGGAAATAAGAATCTTTTTCCCCAGCCGTTCGGAATGCTCCAAGACCACCACCGAACGCCCGCGTTTACCCGCTTGAATCGCGCACATCAAACCCGCTGCCCCGCCACCGATGACAATCACGTCCGTTTTCACGAGTGGGGGATGGAGTCGTAAATGAATCAGAAATCAGCCCGGATTATCAGGCTAATTCAAATGCGGACGGATCAGCGAAGTCCACAATTCATAGCCTTTGGGGGTCATATGCAACCCATCCTGCACAAATAATTCGGGACGCGGCTTGCCGTCCTCGCCCAGCATGGCATTAAACACATTGATATAATCCAGCCGTTTATCGGTCTTCGTGTAGGCTTCGATCAGTTGATTAGCCGCTTTGATTTGCTCCACCAGATTCCAACGTTTCAAACTGGGCTTAATGGAGACAAAAGCAATACGGGTGGCCGGCAGCTTCGCCTGCACTTTTTCCACCAGCGCCTTGAAATCAGCCGCTACGCGTTCGGGCGATTTCTTGGCCCCAATATCATTGTCGCCTGCGTAAAACACAATCAGCTTGGGCTTATACGGCAAAACGATGCGATCAACAAATGCCACGGAGTCGTCGATCTGCGAACCGCCAAAGCCGCGGTTGAAGACTTTCAGATCAGGAAAATCATGCACGAGGTTCGTCCATTTCCGGATGCTCGAACTGCCCAAAAACAGAATGGCATCAGCCGGCGGGAAATTCGTCTTGTCGGACGTTTCAAAAGCGCCGATTTCCTTCTCCCATTTGGCCGGGGAAGAATTCGTCTGCGCGGAGACCGGCGCCGGATTGACAAGCCAGCCAACGATTAAAAAGAGCCACGACCATTTAATAAAGCGACTTTGCATACGGACATATTTGCGCCGTTAAACGAACAAAGAAAGATGAATTTTCAGGCTGCATTTTGATGCAGATTTTTCTTCATGCCAATCGGCGAATCCGCCATGCTGCGCGCTATGGAAAGATTGAACACCGAAGATTTTTTGCCCCTGGTTAAGGCCGCTCTGGCAGAAGATGTTGGTTCGGGTGACATCACCACGTTATCCACCATTCCCGAGTATGCGACCGCTAAAGCCATGATGGCGGCCCGCGAAACCCTCGTGGTAGCCGGATTGGCAGTCGCCGAAGCTGTATTTAAACAGTTGTCGCCGAATGTCATTGTCGTTCCCTATGCCCGGGATGGCCAGAAGCTGGAGGATGGCTTTGAGCTGATGAGCATTACGGGTTCGGCGCGGGCTATTCTAACCGCTGAACGAGTGGCCTTGAATTTTATTCAACGGCTGTCCGGAGTGGCGACCATGACGGCGAAGTTTGTCGAAGCCGTAAAAGGAACCTCCGCCAAAATTCTGGACACCCGCAAAACCACCCCCGGCTGGCGGCAACTGGAAAAGTATGCGGTCGCTTGCGGCGGTGGCACCAATCACCGTTTCGGATTATTTGACCTGGTATTGATCAAGGACAATCATCTGGCGGCGCTGCACGATACCACCCCGAACGCGATCGCGGCAGCCGTTCAGTCGGCCCGGTCTAAATATCCGCAGGTCAAAGTCGAAGTGGAAGCGGACACACTGGATCAGGTTGAGGACGCGTTGAATGCCAAAGCAGATATTATTTTGCTCGATAACATGAGCCTGGACGAATTGCGTGAGGCCGTCCGCATGATCAAGCAGCAGGCTAAAACCGAAGCCAGTGGCGGCGTCAATCTGCAAACCGTGCGGGCCATTGCGGAAACCGGTGTCGATTATGTTTCCGTCGGTGCCCTCACCCACTCGGCGCCCGCGGTGGATATTGCGCTGGATTTTGCGCATACACCGCACCGGTAAGGAATGCTTAGATGACCACCATTGATGCTCAGATTCTTGGCGCTTTGCGGGAAGCAGGCACCGGCTCCATTGCGGGCACGGAACTTTCCCAACGCCTCGGCATCAGCCGCGCTGCCATCTGGGCGCGCATCGAAGAGCTTCGTTCCCTCGGTTATGAAATCGAGGCCAGCCCGCATCAGGGTTACCGGCTGTTGAACGTGCCGGATCTGCTGCACGCCGATGATCTGCTTTCACGCCTGGGCAAAACCCAGGTCGTGGGCCGTGATGTTCGCGTTTTTCAAGAAACCACCTCCACCAATGACGTCATGGAGAAGCTGGCGCGCGACGGCGTGAAGGAAGGCGCCGTGGTGTTTGCGGAGTCGCAAACCAAAGGACGTGGCCGGTTGGGCCGGAAATGGATGTCGCCTTCCGGAAAAGGTCTCTGGTTCTCCGTTTTATTGCGTCCCCGGCTCTCGCCGCAAACGGTCACGCAACTGACAATTGCAGCCGCTACTGCTCTGGCCCGGGCGATTCAACTTCAAACCGGTCTCACTCCGGAAATTAAATGGCCCAATGACATCTGGGTCCAGGGACGCAAAGTCGCGGGCATTCTCACGGAAATGAGCGCGGAGATGGATCACGTCAAGTATGTCATCCTCGGCATCGGAGTGGACGTTAATCTTAGCGAGGCTGAATTTCCTACCGAATTGCGGACGATTGCCACTTCGCTGCAAATCGAAACCGGGCGCAAACTGGATCGCGCCGGCCTGGCGACCGCCATTTTGCGGGAACTGGACCGTGATTACACGCGAGTTATTAGCGGGCAATTTGAAACTCTGGCGGATGAATGGGAGCGCCGTTGCATTACGATTGGGCATGAGGTTACGATTCACATTGGCGACCGGCAGATCCATGGTCGGGCAGAATCATTGGATGAGGACGGGGCGCTCTTGTTGCGCACGCCGCATGGGCATTTGGAACGGATCATTGGCGGGGATGTGACCATCGCAAAATAAATTAAAGGGGCATAAAATGGGCATCGGCATACGCGCGCGCGGACATCTCAACCTGTTATTTCTTTTTCTGCTGACCTTTTCGCTCCGGGTAAACGCGAGCGAGAACACCGATCACTTCGATCAAGGGCCCAGCGTAACGGTCATCGAAGAAAATGATTTATTCATTAAAACGGATCGGCATTACACCCAGGGCCTGAAATTCGGTTACCTCTCGGCCGACAACGATGCTCCGGCCTGGGCCACCAATCTGGTCAACAAAGTCGGCGCGTGGGCCTACACCCCGGCGGCTGTACGCGTCGGGTATGAAGTCGGGCAGAATATTTACACGCCACAGGATATCAGCCGGGCCACCCCTGACCCGACCGATCGGCCCTACGCCGGCTGGCTTTATCTGGGAATGGCCTTGCAACGGCGCGGACTCACTTCCAGCGGCCGGGTAAGCATGGAAAGTTTTCAAGTAGATCTGGGGATCATTGGCCCGGCTTCTTTGGCTTACGATGCCCAAACCTGGGTGCACCAACTGCGTGGCTTCGGCCTGCCGCAAGGTTGGTCACATCAATTGAAAACCGAACCCGGTCTCGCACTTCGCTACGAACGCTTTTGGCTCTATCGGCTGGGCGGCGATGGCACGTTCGGACTGGATGCCATTCCTGATGCCGGCCTGAGTCTGGGAAATACGCTGACGGCAGCCCAAATTGGCGCGACGTTTCGTTTTGGATACAATTTGCCGGATAATTTTGGGATTCAAAATGTCGATTCCTTTTCCATGACTTCCGGCGGGGTTTCCAAGTCGAGGAAGCATCACTTCGGAGCTTACGTCTTCGGGGGATTTGAAGGCCGGGCGGTGGCTTATGATACGTTTCTGGATGGGAACCTTTTTTACGCCGGCCCGCATGTCAACCGGCTGCCATTGGTGGCCGATCTTAAAAGCGGTTTTGCCATCACCTTCAAATATGGCGAAGTGGGTTACACCTACGTCATGCGCACCCGCGAATATACCGCCCAAAAGGAAACGGACGGTTTCGGTTCGGTTTATCTCCGGTTTCAATGGCCGGAACATTGAAGCACCTTCGAGCGGAAGGGTTGATTTTATCCAGTGGCTGTGCTGTATTAGAGAACGACGCAGTGAATGGACAGCCGCTCGCCGACGTCTCACGAAACGAAATAACATAACTAAATATGCTTACTGCTGAAATTAACGCCCTGGATCAGAAGACGCGCGAGCTCTGCCAGGCGGTGCTGGACACTCCCGGCTTTCAAACTCTGCGTGAAAACATCAATGCTTTTCTGAGCGACGAAAGCACTCGCGGCCAATACGATGTGCTCAGCATCAAAGGTCAGGCGCTCCAACAGAAACAACAGATGGGCATGCCGTTGTCCGAAGAGGAAGTCGAAGATTTCAACCGCTTGCGTGACGCCCTGATGAGCAATCCTGTCGCCAAAAACTTTTTGGATGCACAACAACAAATGAGCCAGATCCATGATTCAGTGGGTCGCTATCTCTCCAAGACTTTTGAACTGGGTCGCGTGCCGGAACCTGAAGATCTGTCGGACGGCTCCTGCTGCAACGATTCCGGCGGTTGCGGCTGCCACTAATCTGCCAACACGTTTTCTTCACCAAGGGTGACGGCTCTCCGTCACCCTTTTTTATTAACCACATTCTGCGGCGTTCCGGCAAGAAACTGCTTCACGTTATCGACGGTGATATTTAACAACCTGGACCGTGCGGAGCGCGTCGCCCAGGCAATGTGTGGCGTGATCAAACAATTCGTAGCGGTTAACAACGGGTTATCTGCTTTCGGCGGCTCGACTGAGAGAACATCCAAACCGGCTCCCGCCAAACGACCTTCATTCAATGCTGCGGCCAGCGCCTTTTCATCAATCAACGGGCCGCGGCTGCTGTTCAGTAAAAACGCAGATGGCTTCATCAGTTTTAACCGTTCCGCATTAATAATCTCTTTGGTATCGGGCGTCAGCGGACAATGCAGGCTGATAATATCACTGCGTTGCAAAAGATCGTTCAACGAAACGTATTCGACTCCGGCAGGCAGTGATTTGGGCAAAGAACGATTGTGGACGATCACTTTCAAGCCGAAGGCCATCGCCAATTCCGCTACGGCCAAACCAATGCGTCCGAAACCGATAATACCAAACGTCAGCCCCTCCAATTCAATTAACGGATAATCCCAATAGCAGAAGTCTGCGCTTTTCACCCAACGGCCATCCCGCACCGTTTGCGCGTGATGCCCCACATGCTGCGTCAATTCCAACAGTAGAGCGAACGTCATTTGCGCCACGGATTTCGTCCCATAATCAGGAATGTTCGCCACGGGAATATCACGCGAGCGGGCGGCTTCGATATCAACAACGTTATAACCGGTCGCCAACACCCCAAGGTAACGCAAAGCTGGCAGTGATTGGATCGTATCACGATTTACGGCCGTTTTATTCGTGAGCACAATTTCCGCGCCACTCGCGCGCGCGACGACTTGATCCGGCGGAGTGCGATCATAAATGGCGCAGTCTCCCAGCCGTTCCAATTCGGCCCAGCTCAAATCACCGGGATTTAGCGTGTAACCGTCCAGCACGACAATCTTCATGGCTCAATATTTGATGGCGGACTTGCCTTTGGAAAGTCCGAACGAACCAGCCAACTCCCCAGCCTTGCTCAACATCATGCCGGCCTCGCTGCCAATGGCAATAAATTGAAAGCCTTGCGCAATGCGACGTTGTCCAGCTTCCGGTGTGACAACGTGAATGCCTGCCGCCACCCCCCGTTTTTTGGCCGTAGCCAATACATGATCGACAGCGTCATTAAATTCTTTGTCATCACTTTCAAACACCGGCTTTTTGCCCATGGAATTGTGCAAATCATTTGGCCCGATAAACACAACATCGATACCGGGCACGCTCAAAATATCATCAATGGCCGCAATGCCTTTAACGTGTTCAGCCATGACAGCGACGATGATTTCGTCATTCGCCCGTTCGTAATAGGTGCCGGAATCGGTTGCAAAATTTGAGGCGTGCAATTGTCCGCCAATGGTGCGCTTGCCGATTGGACGATAGCGCGCGACTTCAACGACCATTTCCGCTTCCGCCTTCGAGTTGACCATGGGAACGACCACGCCGTAAGCGCCGTTGTCCAGCACACGTTTGATATTTTCAATGGTATTCCAGGCAATGCGCGCGAGTGGCGCAGTGCCATGAGCGGCGATAATAGCGAAACTGCGGGCGGCACTTTCCCAGCTTACGGGAGTATGTTCCATTTCCACCGTTAACCAATCAAAGCCGACATCTGCCATGAGTTGTGCGGAAACCGGATCAGGCAAGACGAGCCAGGTGCCTATGCTTGGTTCTCCACGTTTAAGTTTTGCTCGGGCGTGATTGGTTTTCATGATTTAAAATTTTCAACGGCCAGCGACCGTCCCGGTCGCAACCGGACAGCTTATTTAATTTTACTCCGCAACACGGGGGAAGCGAGCACGTCCGTGTTCACAACAAATTGCGGGCGTTGGCCAGCTTTGACATCAAGAATAGCCTGCGCGGCAAGATCGCTGACGGCTTTGCCGGTGTCGTAGCCGAACGAGGCTTGATGCGGCGTGAGCAACAGATTGGGGGCGTGGCGCAACGGATGATCAATTGGCAACGGTTCCTTCACAAAAGCATCCAGCGCAGCGCCAGCAATCCATTTTTCCTGCAAAGCGCGCACGAGAGCCATTTCGTCAATCAATGCGCCACGGGCCGTGTTGATCAAGTAAGCGGTTGGCTTCATCTTGCGCAATTGCGCTTCACCGATCAGGCCGCGATTTTCCGGCGTCAACGCCGCGTGAAGGCAAACGAAATCACTTTGCGCGAGCAGATCATCAAACGTGACCGGTTGCACGCCGAGCTTCACGGCTTCAGGATTGGGTTTCAGATCGTAACCGAGAAGTCTCAAATTAAACCCGCTCGCACGACGCGCCACCGCCTGACCAATGCGTCCGCAACCGATGATGCCCAGGGTTTTCCCGGCTACATCCCCTCCCCATCCAGGCGTCCATTCGCCATTGCGCATGGTGCGATGGCCTTCAGCTACATTACGCGAGAGCGCGAGCAGCAAGGCAAAGGTGTAATCGGCGACCGCTTCATTGAGCAAACCGGGCGTATTCGCCACGATAACACCGTGCTTCGTTGCCGCAGCGAGATCAATCGCATCGTAGCCGACGCCCCAGCGGGAAATAATCTTAAGCCGTTCCACGCCAGGCGCAGAGAAAATAGCATCCGTATAGGGTTCAATGCCCGCGAGCACGGCATCAACATCTTGCAACAACGGCACGAGTTGCGACGCCGGAATCTGCCCGTATTGGAGCGAATCAATAATTTCGCAATCCGCGTTTCGCAACGTTTGCAACGCAGGCTGACCAGTGACGCTCATGGCACTGCCGGTTATCAATACCTTCCATGACATGCGCGCGAGTGTAGTAAGCCGGATGCAGGGCGCAAGAAGGAACGAAAGTCTAATCAAAACGGAAATTTAACCACGGATTCACACTGATCGACACGGATGAGAATAAGACGAAGTGAAAGAAGCATCTAACCGTAAATAAATTTGGAAATCCTCAATGTGGCAGTTCCAAGGCCGTGGCGATCGCTTCGTCGGTTTTGCCGTCGTTGTTGAACAGAGCCATACCGCCGTAGCCAGTGTAGGCCCAGAGCGCCCAGCCGAAACCGAACTCTTCTACCGTCGCACGCATGGCGTGAAACCATTCCGTGCGGTCTGGTCCCAGCGGCACGTTGTTTGCCGAGATGACACAGCCGAACTCGCCCAGGAAGATGCGCTCCCGCGGAATCTGATGATCGGCTGCCCATTGGGCGACGGCGGCAAAATCCAACCGCATATGGGCGCGATTGTGCGCGGTGAGTTCGTAATCCGAGAGCAGCTTACGCGTCATGTTCTTGAGCTGCTGCTGCACGGCAGACGGCTTCTTCGTGGCCTCAATGCGGGCAAAAGCTTCGGCTTGAACTTTTACGATATTCTCGTGCGTCGCGGGCCATTGCAAACCGCCGAGGTATTCGCCTTCATCGCCTTGCACACCCTGGTGCGTGTAGGTGTGTGGATCGTAATAGTGAAAGGTGTAAATCACGTTGCTGTCGGCGAACGGTTTCAGGTCGAGTTGCCTCAAGGCTTTCGCATCGCCCCACGCGGCGCCAGTAAGAATGAGCGGCAGCGTAGGCGAGCCTTTGCGGGCGCGTTGGTGCAGGAGTTCCAGCATCGGTTGCCAGCGTGGAATTCCAGCTTTGCCTTCAAGCCAAGGTTCATTCATCAGTTCAAAGGCAAACTTGTTGTGCGGCAAATCATTGAAAGCACGGGCGAGATGTTCGACAACCTCCGCGAAGCCTTTTAACGCTGCGCCATGAATGTTTTCCACGAGCTTGAGTGGCGCGTAATCCGGATTCACAGCCACGGGATGCAGGTCAAAGATGACATTGAATCCGGCCCTCATGAGTCGATTTATGGTCCGCAGCACGAGGTCCGTTAACTGCTTGCGACGATCCCCTTTGGCAGTGATGAAAATGCTCGGATCGGCGGTGACGCGTAGAAAATCAAACCCCATCGTCTTGAGGCGCGTTAATTCGGCGTCGCTGATCTGATAATTCTTCGTTTCAAACGGCGGCCACACGTATTCGGTCTTGCCATGACTCTCGGTGGTGTCGGGCCAATTCAACAGATGGTGTAAATTCATCCCGCGTGAAAATTTGGGGAAGGGCAAATCAGCAAGCGCACCTTGAGCGGAGAGTCTCGGCCTGCAAATGGCCGTGGCAAGACAGGCATTGCCCAAAAGCAAGCCGAAAGTCCGGCGATTGAGCTGAACTGGAAAGTTATCACCACGATTTTCCGAAAGCATGCGATAGTGTATTGAACTCAATGATTGGGCCAAGAAAGAAACTGAGTCCAAAAGTAATCAGTCGAATTGCCAGGAGGTTATTTCCAAAACTGCCACCACTGTTTAGACAGGCTTTGCCGACCGCGTCGGATGGAACATGGCGACAGATAGTTGCCAAAATAAACTCTAACGGAATGGCCCTCTTATGTCCTCCGCAACGGCCTACTCACTTATGCATTTCGCGCAAGGGTTGATACCAGAAGTCCAGACCTTGCCGGTCACGGAACCCGTTTGGCCCGCGAAAGGCCAGACGGATAAGCAATTGTGCAATACTCCAAAAGGAATGAGAGCGCCGAGCCGGACCGCGCCCTCCAGACCCATCGCCCCGATCTCGCCGG
>JBEHZA010000009.1:0-27712 GCA_048497895.1 Verrucomicrobiota bacterium | reverse complement strand
ATGTCCCCGCAGATAGTCGTAACACGTCCGGACCGTCAACCGCATCAACCAATGCTCAAACGGCGCTTCCCCCCGGAAACTGGACAGTTTTTGGAAAGCCTTGATAAAGACCTCCTGCACAATGTCCTCCACCTCGCTCTCCAACCGGGCGTAACGCCGGGCAGTCGCAAAAACCCGCGGCTGATACTTCTGCACCAACACTTCAAAGCGCGCCGTGTCGCCTCGCAACACAGCGGCAATGAGTTCCGCATCGGTGGGTTCCATTACTGCTTGGTTATGCCAAAATGTTTACCGTCGTAAAAGCAGAAAGCCACCGCGGGTTCACAGTGGCTCAAGCTGTTAAAATACCTGCTTTTACTCCGCACTGGCTGGTCGTTTAGGACGACGCACATCATTGTTGCTTTGATTACCGTTATACGCGCCCGGTGGACGATCAAACCCATTTTGCGACGGATTCGCTCCGCCTTCACGGTTACGGTTAAACCCGCGTTCAGCCAGCTCACGGCGGGCCTGCTCCACCCGCTCCAATTGTTCCGACGTCAGCAAAGGGCGCACTTTGGCCACGACCCGCGCCCGGAAAACCGCCATTTGCCCTTCGAGTTCTCCGATCTCACTGGCGCTCTTTTTCATCCCCGCTTCGTCCACTTTGCCTGAATAAATCGCTTCCTCCAGTTGTTTCCGGGTCGCGCGCAATTTCTCACCAATCTCGCGGGCATCCTGCCCCACCGACTCAATCGCCTCGCGAAAAGCACTCTTCTGCTCTTCCGTCATGTCCTTAAAAACAGCCGCATACGGGCCGGCAAAAGCGATTAAACCGCGCAAATTCGATTGTTCTCCCGCCGGCCGTTCGCCTCGCACGCCTGAATCACGCTCCGGTTTCGGAGCGGACGGCTCAGCCGCAAATGAAAGCAGCACGCCACAGCACAGTAAAACCGCCAGTATCGTCGTCCGCGTCAATGGTATCGGGTTCATGATTCAGTCTAAATCAATCCGTTGTTAATGGATATGACGGTAAATTCACGTTGGGGTTACAATTATAAAACGATTGGCAGCCTGCCCGGCCATGGTTAGATAGGTGGGCATGGCCATTTTTTACGAATGCCAACGCTGCACCGCCTGCTGTCGCTGGCCGGGGCAGGTGCGCTTGACCGAAGCTGAAATCACCCGGCTCGCCACATTCCAGCAACTCAGCGAAGTCGAGTTCATCCAAAAATTTACCCGCCTAAATAGCGATCGTACCGGCCTCGCTCTCCTGGATAAACCCAACGGCGAGTGCATTTTTCTGACTGGCAATGACTGCGCAGTACAGGCGGTCAAACCACAACAATGTCGTGATTTTCCGAATCTTTGGAATTTTCCGGGGTTTGAAAAAATCTGCCGGGCTATCCCCACCGATGTTTCTCCGGAGGAGTTCCAACGCCGCCTGACGAAAGCCACTGGGCGTGAGTCTGTCTCCACTCCGCCACCTCTCACTCCCGGGTAATATTCAGCATCTTTTCAAACTCTTCACTGAACTTGCGAAATTCCTCGGTAATCTTCTGCGGCTGCTGACTGATGGTTTCCACCATGCGGGGAGACATATCGGGCTTGCGTTTGATGAGTTCGGAAGCCGCCACAATCAGGGACAGACTGTTGTTAACATTATGCCGAAGTTCAGAAAGTTTACTATTAAGCTCCTCCACCTGTTCTATCGACAGGGTCTGAGGGTCTTTCGGTAATGCCATGGCGCGATATTCACTGGAAACCCTGGCAATTGCAAGCCGCAATGCGCCTGACGCTGTTCGAATCAAAAATCTGTAACAAATTGAACCGGATATAATTACAATTCGATCTATAGGACTGCCATCCATCCTCCCGGACGGATTTTTCAGCGGTTTGAAAAATCCCTGTTTTTGCAGATTGACACTAATCGCTCCCAAAATTAGAGTCCAAGCCCCTTAGATAAGGACCGAAGCAAGCCATGAGGCAAGCGGGTGTCCACAGGGTCCAGAGAGGAAGTGAATTGAGTTTTGACAGAGATTAAGCTAAAAAAGGGCGAACCAGTCGAAAAAGCCCTGCGGCGATTGAAGAAAAAGATTGACCGCGAAGGTGTTCTGAAAGAAGTCCGCAACCACCGGCACTATGAAAAGCCGAGTGAAAAGAAGCGGCGCAAAATGAAGATGGCGCGTTTCTCAGCCATGTTGAGCGCACGCTACGCGGATTTGTAATCATTTGCGTTTTACAAGCCGGGTGCCGAATGGTTTATTGGGCACCCGGCTTTTTTATTATGTACTCGCTCTCCAGTTGTTGGAATTCGCACCGTCATACGGATGGCCGCGCGATGCTTCGAGAGATCCGGGAGTTGGGTTTTGAGTATGCCGAACTCAGTCATGGCATTCGCATGAGCCTCTTGCCCGGCATTTGCGACGCCGTGGAAGCCGGAGAAATCAAGATTTCCACCCTCCACAATTTCTGTCCCCTGCCGATGGGCGTCATGCACGCCAATCCCAACCTCTACCGCTTCACCGCATTGGAAGAACGGGAATGGAACAGCGCCTACCGCCACACCCTGCGCACCGTAGAAACTGCCGTTCGTCTCAAGGCCCAATTGATCGTGCTGCATCTCGGCTCCGTGGATATGCGGGACTATACCGACAAGCTCATTGATTACATTGAGACCGGTCACCGTCACAGCCCCAAATATGCGAAGCTGTGCGATGAGATGTCGGAAAAACGCGAACGCCGGAAAGAAAAAAATATTCTGCGCGCTTACGAATTATTGCGGCTCATCGTCAGCGCGGTCGAACCCCATGGCATCAAGCTGGGCATCGAAAACCGCGAAGCGCTCGAAGAAATTCCGATTGAATCAGACTACCCTTTTTTGTTTGAAGAATTTCCCTCTCCGCTCGTGTGTTACTGGCATGACACCGGCCACGCGCAAATCAAAGAGAACCTCGGCTTTTTAAACCATGCGATGCACCTCGGATTAATGGCCGATCGCCTGGCCGGCTTTCATATTCATGATGTCCAATATCCCGCGCGCGACCACTGCGCGCCCGGAACCGGTTCGATTGATTTCGCGGCCCTCCGCCCCTTCGTCCGTCCGGAACATATTAAAGTCTTTGAAATGAGCCCAGGAGTGCCCGTTGAGGATGTGAAACGCGGTGTTGCGCACATCAAGAGTCTTTGGGGAGAAGAGTGAGCGCGGGCAAAAAAATCTGGACGACAGGCTGGCGGGTCGCTCTGTGCGCTCTGTTATTGATTTGGATTTTCCACTCCATTTTTTTACGGGAAGGCCGCACCGCGGTGGAAAATCTCGGCCAGCATTGGGGGCAATTAACCCGGATGCAACAATGGGAAGCCGCCTGGCATCACGGCCCGCGTCAACTCTGGCATTCGCTCAGCCTCGTCGGGCCCCTGCCCTTTTTCGTTTCCGTTCTTTTAATGGGCGGCACCATTCTGCTTGGAGTCATCCGCTGGCGCATGGTGCTCCGCGTGCAAGGTCTCGATTTGCCATTTAGTCGCGCGGCGGAAATTTCGTTCATCGCGCACTTTTTTAATTCCTTCCTGCTCGGTTCCACCGGCGGAGATTTATTAAAGGCTTATTACGCGGCCCGGGAAACGCACCATAAAAAGACGGAAGCGGTGACCACAGTATTTGTTGATCGCCTGATCGGACTTTTTTCCATGCTGCTCTTCGCCTGCGTGATGATGCTGCCGAATTATGCACTGCTCGCCCGGCACGATGCGCTGGGTCCCATCGCCGGGGTGGTTGTCGCCATGATGCTCGCGTGCGGCGTGCTGGTTTATCTCGCATTCTGGGGCGGTCTCACCAACCGCTGGCCCAACCTCCGCCTCCGGCTGCAGCGCATCCCCAAAGCCGACGTCCTCCAACGCTCGCTCGAATCCTGCCGCCGCTTCGGACAGGAAAAAAATTTTCTGCTCCAGACCACTTTGCTTTCCATGGTGCTGAATACACTGTGCGTCCTGCAAGTTGGCGTTCTCGCGCTCGGCATGAACTTATCCATCGCTCCGCTCGCTCTCCTGGTCATTGTTCCCATCGTCATCTGCATCTCCGCCCTGCCCATCACCCCCAGCGGATTGGGCGTGCGCGAAAACCTGTTCGTCATCATGCTGGCCGCCCCGGAAATCAATGTCGATGCCACCCACGCCCTCTCCCTCTCCCTGCTCGCCTATGCCGGCAGTCTGTTCTGGAGCATTATCGGCGGGTTTGTTTACGCGGGGTTGCGGGAGCGTCATCATTTGCGCGAAGTCACCGAAGCTCAAGCTCCAGATAATGCCGCTGGATGAATGTTTTTGGTGGTTAAGCCGCAAATCTTTAAGAAAATTCTCGCTACAAAATACCGGTTCAATGCTATCTTCTGCTCGTTGTGTGAAAACACCAACCTGACATGGATAAATTGCTACTGATCGATGACGAAGCGGACGTGCAGTACTCGTTCCGCCGCATATTTGATTCACCCGAAATTGAGCTAACCACTGCCTCCAGTGGTGAAGAAGGCCTCAAGCTGATCCCTCGCGTTAAGCCGGACCTCGTCATTATGGACGTCCGCATGGGTGGCATCAGCGGGTTGGAAACACTCCGTCGCTTGCGTCAGATCGATGCCAAACTGCCGGTCATTATGATGACCGCTTACGGCACTACCCAGACAGCCATTGAAGCCATGAAGCTGGGGGCTTACGATTATTTGCTGAAACCCTTCGATGTTCCCAAGCTTAAGCAAATCGTCGGCGCTGCGCTCAAAGCCGCACGCGACATGAAGCAGGTCGTTTCCTTTCAGCCCATTCTCGAATCCGATGACTATGAACTCGGCATCGTTGGTCGCGCCGAGCCGATGCAGAATGTTTTCAAACTCATCGGCCAATTGGCTTCTTCGGATGCCACCGCGCTCATCACCGGAGAAAGCGGCACCGGCAAAGAACTCGTCGCCCGCGCCATCTATCACCACAGCCAGCGCAGCAACCAACCTTTTCTGGCGATCAATTGCGCCGCCATTCCGGAAAATTTATTGGAAAGCGAATTGTTCGGTCATGAAAAAGGCGCGTTCACTGGCGCCGCTGTGCAACGCATCGGCAAATTTGAACAATGCAATAACGGCACGATTTTCCTCGATGAAATCGGGGACATGAGCCTGCCCACGCAAACGAAAATTTTGCGCGTGCTGCAATCCGGCACCTTTGAACGCGTCGGCGGCAACCAATCCGTCAAAGTCAATGTGCGCGTCATCGCGGCCACTAATAAGCCGCTGGAACAAGCCGTGGCGGCCAAAGAATTTCGTGAAGATTTATTCTACCGCCTGAACGTCGTGCGCATTCACATGCCGCCCCTGCGCGAACGCCGTCCGGATATTCGCCTGCTTGTAAATTATTTCCTCAAGAAATACGCCCTCAATCAAAAGCAGGCGCCCAAATCCATCCAAACGGAAGCCATCACCGCCCTGGAAAATTATAACTGGCCGGGCAACGTGCGGGAACTGGAGAACGTCATCCAACGCGCCCTGGTAGTTGCCAAAGGTGATAGCATTCTCGTCGCCGATCTGCCCGTGGAAATCGTCAAAGGAAGCGTGGAAACAGCAACGGCCACTGCCGGTCTGGCTACCCCTTCTGCTCCGTCCGCTCCGGCGGCCGCTGCGGATATTTCGACCACTACGGACATGACTTCTGTGTCGAAACTGTTGTTTGATTGGGCCCGCAAAAGCAGCGATCTCAAAGTCATTCCCGCCGTCGAACGGGAGCTGATTATTCATGCCCTCACGGAAACGCGCGGCAATCAGGTGCAGGCCGCCAAATTACTGGGCATTACCCGCGCCACCCTCCGCAAGCGCCTCGAGAAATTCAAGATCAAGCAGGAACTCTCGATCCATTGATAAAGCCCCTGTTTGCCAGCTACTACGCGGACATTTCCAACGCTGCTTGACAGCGTGCGGCAGGTTTCAAAAGCAAAACACCCTCAAGCCAAGGCTTGAGGGTGTTTTTCGTTAAGCTGAATTATTGGGTAACGCCAGTTTGTTCGTAGAGACGAACCCGATAGAACCGGCCACCAGTCGAATTCGCATCCGTGAAGGTCAAATCATTGCCCGTTCCATTGATCACGGTCGAAATCTGCGTCCATTCCCCGCCAATCAGCGTCGTCGAATACTCGACGACATACTGCTTGCCAGCCACGCTCGGCCAACGCACGACCATTCCCTGCGACGCATCTGCTTTCACTTTCAAATTCGAATTAGGATCATTGGGGTCAGTCCCCGCCCGATACTCGGCTAAATTGGTTAAGCCGTCACCATCCGCATCCGCACCCGCCTGAGTTAACAGGTTGTTCACGGTTCCGAAATACCGCAACCGCCAGGAATCAGGAATGCCGTCGTTATAGGACGAGGTGGAACGATTTGAGAGCGTCACCAGACCTGCCTGGACTTTCCGGGGGAACAGTGCCACCCCGGTCGGAGATGCCGAAGCATGGTTGAAAACTACCCGATAAGCCGCACTGGCAGGCGCTCCCGCCGGAATCGTAATCGTCAACGTGCCGATTACATTGGTTCCAGTGATGCCAGTCACCGCATTATTAAGCCAGGCCGCCCCATAGGTGGATACATTGGGAGTATAAACAAAGCCGCCAGTCGGTGCTCCCAGTGAGGAAACCGGCGTAAATTGAACCTGCGTGGTCAACTGCGGAGTACCTTCCAGCGGTTGCACGGTTAAACCCAGCGCCAACACGCGAATAGGATAATCTCCCGTAATCTGAGCAATGATCGGGACATCAACCGTTTGCCCTCCGCTGCCAATCACGTCACCGGCCACAAAGGTCACCGACTGTTGGTTGGGATCCGTGCCCACACTGTTAAGCTGTTTACTGCTCAATTTGGTTACCGGAGAATTCGCCTGTCCAGTGCGCCCTACGCCGGGTAAATATTGCTCAGCCACCCGCACTCCGCCGGACCAATAACGCACATAGTTGGTTAACGAAGGATCCAGCGAACGGCGCCAGGTAACATAAATATCATCCACGCTCAGATTGCCATCTCCCAAAGCCATGCTATTAACGGAGACATCATCACCACTGGCAGTCGGGGGCAAACCGGCCAGCGGAAGCGTATAACCGGAAGACGAATCCATCGCATCGTAAAAGTCCGTGCCGAACGGCGGATAACTCAACCCATAAACCACGGCCTGGAATACCTGAGCAACGTCATTCGCCAGCAGATTGGTATCACCAAAGTCACCGGCATTATACCAGCGGAAGGGAGACACATCGCCGACCAGATATTTACGTTGGCCGACGGTGACATACTTGATCGAATTCATCGGCGAAGCCGCCGTAAGCGCGCCATTCGTTGGAGTGTCGATAAAAACATCCTGGCTGGGAGGTTCAGCATAAGCTGAAGGCCGACCAATCTGAATGCGATATTGATGATTGCTGACTGCAGTGCTGGGAATAACAAAGGAATAGCCACCCACTACCACCTGCCCGCCAGACTTGTTGTACAGTTTGTCGTGTGCAATGGAGTAAGTAATCAGATCTTGAATATCTCCAAAGAATAAATTTGTTTGTCCAGCTCTCCCCAACCAACCCACCAATAGCAAATTATTCGCACTGTTGGTTTGCAATAAGCTTTCAAACACATTTTGTCCCAAACCATTAGTCCCCACGAACATCATTGGAGGAATTTGGGCATAAGTGTTGTTTCCAATCTTATTATACAGCTTGCTGTCAAAAGTAACTGCGCCGGGAGCTACGGGAGGAACCGCTGGCAATCCGACCGCCGGAGGAACGTCATTCGTCACCAGAATATTAAACTGTAAACCATACATGCTGACTCCCGAGAGAATCGACAACGTTACGGGCGCGTAGAAAGTTTGTCCGGCTGACCCGACAAAGTCGCTGGACCCCACTCCGGAATCAAATCCAAACGTAATTTTATTCGCCGAATAATCCGTCGGTGAAAAAATATTGGTTATGACTGAGCTGGAAAGATAGTTAGCTCTGAAAGCACGCGCCATAAAGACGACGTTGCTGGTGCCAACCGTTAAAGAAACCGTGTCCCCACCTGAGATCGGGCCAATACTGGGAGGTCCATTGGTAGGAATCGTCTGCCCATCGGTAGTATACCAGATTTCCGCTTTTGGGGTGGCATCCGTGACCGGAAAAGAAGCGGCATTATTGCCAACCACAGTGGGGTTGGCCGTTTGAAACACAATCCGCGCCTGCACCGTTCCGCTCGGCAGACGCTCGGGCGCAAACCCCCGCACTTTAAACGTCATATCCGGCGAACGCGTGACCGTATCCAAGAGGTTAACCGGTAGCGTGGTCTGGCCATCCTGATATGCGGGAGGACTCTGCCCGGTAGCGGCACTCGGAGCCGGAATAAAATCTTCCAGTGCGGAAGCCGGTGTTGGTCCGTAAGTAAAATAGGTCTGCGTTCCGGATTCCGCCAAAATTCCCAACGTAAAATCATCACTGAAGGTTTGGGCTACAATCGGAGTCATTTTCGTAACTGAACCGCTGGTACCGGCAACGAAAATAATCGAACCGATCGAAGGACTGCCAACGGCAGGTTGCGAGGGGAAAAACTGAATGCGCCGGATCTGATTATTGGCCAAATCCGCCACCAGAATTCCACCCAGATTGTCTTTGCCCAGGCCCGAAGGGGAGTTGAATGTAGAAGCCAGCGCCGTGCTGTTCACTGCCCCAGCCGACCCGGCAATACCTGCAAACGTGCTAATCCCATAATTATTCGCAACACCAACCGTGGCGTTCGTTTTCGCCAGCCGGATAGTTTGGTTCAAAGTATCAGCAATTACCAACCCGGCTGCATCGCCTAGCCATAGCAGGCCAGTAGGATGATTCAAAAGCGCCAGCGAACCTTGAATAGAATCGAAAGAACCTGAAGTATTACGGTCGTCACTCCCGATCAAGGCTTCCACCGTGGCATTTATCCCGGCCAACAATAAAAGTTTAACTGAGTTATGGCGCGTATCAGCCACCCAGATTTCCGTGGCGCTCTTCACCGCCACTCCGGCCGGCCCTAATAGACTGCTCCCGCTAAGTTGCAGCGTCGTCACCGTAGGAGAAGCGATGCCTAAGTTGAGCACCCGGATGGCATTGTTCTGTGAATCCGCAATGTAAACGTTTGAAGAACTATCCACTGCCAGTCCAAGGGGATAGTTAAATTTGGCCGTCAGAGCCGAAACAGTCCCCACTGAAGGCGGTCCGGGAACCCCAATTTGACCTGCGACAGTAACCACCGATCCATTGACCAAACTGACGAAACGAATAGCATGATTGGCGGTATCAGCTACGACAAAACCATTGGTTCCGTTATACGTGACTAGAGCAATTCCCTGGGGACTATTAAACCGGGCTTGAACGGAACTGCCGTCCGCCGTGCCACTGACCCCCGTCAGCCCTGAAAACACTGTCTGGACTCCCGTGTCACCGTCCACTTTCACAATGCGTTGATTGACGCTGTCAGTAATATAAACGCTGTTATCAGTGTTCACCACGACACCATACGGCTCAGATAAACCATTGGTGACCGACGTGGTCACCGATATCTGGGCAACAGCGGTAGCGGCGAACAAACAGATCGCCCCGAAAGCTCCGATAAAAGCGCTAGTTTTCATGCCTCAGTTTGCAGCTAAATATTCTTCATCAAGGCACCAAACGCACACGATAGAATTTAGTTCCGTCATTGTTATTTGGTTCAGAAATTTCTTTATTATTACCATCGCCAATGACTGTCGTCTCAGTCGTCCAGACCGGATTGATCAGACTCGGCGTACTTTCCAACACATAAGTTTTGCCCGGTGCCGACAGCCATTTGATGGATACACCATTCGGGGACGTGACCACCACTACATCCAGCACCAGTTGCGAGGACGCACTGGTCGGATCCGTGCCCGCCAGGTATTCCTGCCAGTTCGGAATTCCATCGCCATCGGGATCAGCATTCGGGTCAGCCTGAGGATTATCGAGCGTACCGAAGAAATGAATCACCCAGTCATCCGAAAGCTTGTGCGGAGCCGCCGCCGCTACTCCCACATTCGCAGTGGCACTGATCGTATCAAAATCATACTGAGCCGCTGGGACCGGTGAGCCATCCGCATTGGCAAAATGCAGCAGATAACTTTGGCCAACCACCGCATTACCAGGTATCCGGAAAGTCACATAGCCTACCAAATTACTGCTTTGTGAGGCAAAACTGACCGCTCCTAAATTCCAAGTGCAACCTACTTGATTAATAAAAGTGGAATCAGTGGTTACAACCGGATTCGCAATCCCATTCGCCACGGTAAATTGAACCTGATTGGTTAAAGCAGGCGCGCTGTCTTTGGCATCAACGATAGCGCGGAATTGAAAACCACCCAACGACGAACCGCCCGCCACTTTTAAGTAAACCGGCATGCTCACCGTGTTACCCGGTTGCAGATTTCCCACCGGCAAAGCGCCAATGGTTACTTGACGGTTCCAGACACTGCCCGGCGGGATAGAGGCCAATTTCGTCACAGGACTGTTGGCCGCAATAGTCGCCACGTTGTTGGTCCGGTCACCATTCGTAGAAAGGGCGCGCATCCAATTGCCGTTGCCTCCCGTATAAGGAGGAAGCCGTAACGAACGATTTAAAATGACCTGCAAATCCAAATAACGAATCAAACCGTCACCAGCATTAGCGACCCCCGGCTGATCTTCAGGATACGCATCCATGGCATTGAAAACATCCGTGAAAGAGTATGGCACTGCGAACCCTAACGACGCGCTAAACACATTATTTACGTCGTTATTTGCCAGATCACCATTGCCAAAGTCACCCGCATTGTACCAGCGCCCAGGCGATGTGTCTCCGACCAGATAAGCGATGTTTGTCACGGTTAAGGTGATATCCGCATTCGCTGTGATCGGCACACTGGTCTGTTGGCCATCTGAAGTGGCACTGACATGGTTAACTGAAATCGTATAGGTCTGCCCTTCCAAGGCTGTTCCCGGGATAGGTACCGCCAGCATCGCAACCACGGCAAACCGTTGGAACGAAACGCTGGAGTTGGTGCCCAATGCCGAAATGGCCAATCCGGTTGTATTGGGCGGAATGGTATAAGGAGTCGCCGTAAAAGTAGCCGCCGAACTTCCCTGCGCCGCCGTAGTAACTTTCACGAAATCATTCGAACCAATGTTCAATGCCTGAAATTGGTTTCCTACCGCAGGAGCACCGCCATTGGGCGTAATTTCAACGCGGAATTGGAAAGATTTAACCGTATCCGTTGGCCGCATATTCGCCACCACTGGCACCACTACCACTGAACCGATACCTGCTTGCAAATTGGTGTTGATACTGGGAGGAATCCCAACCGTATTGGCTGTTGCTACCACGCCGGTAAGGTTGGTCGAGGCCGAATTGGTGCCGCTGGTGATAAACGCGGTGACTTGCAACCGGGTCAAATCATTGGTCGGATTCGACCAGATAATGGTTCCCACTCCCCCATTCATAACTACCGGGATACTGTTGGTCGTAGGAGTAGTTCCGTCCGTGGTGTAAAAGACATTCGTGCTCGAGCTGGTTACGGTAATCGTCTGCCCCATCGGGAAATAACCAGTATTCGGAGTAAAGGTGAGCGAAGGCGGGTTGAGCACCACATTCGTACCGCTGCTGGTTGTTCCACCCGGTCCCGTCAATCCGGTGCCAGTGGCTTTACGCAGGATATGATAAAATTGTTCCGAGTCATAAACATTGCCGGCTCCGTCCACGACCACACCTGCCGGACTCCGGACTTCCGCCTGAGTAGCGTTACCATCCGCCCAGCCGGGATAATAAGGATAGCCTTCCGGCAAACCCGACCAGACCGCCGTCGGCACACCGTAAAGGTATGTGGTTGTTCCACTGCTGACATCAATCTGCCGGACCTGATTATTACCGTAATCAGCGACAATCAAAGTATTGTTGCCCGCTTTGGCAATACCACGCGGACCATTGAAACGTGCCACGGCGGAAGGTCCGTTGTTGGTCCCGGTTACACCCACAGCACCAGACAGAATCGAAACCGCGAAAGTATTCGGATTAACCAACCGGATTACATGATTTCCCGTATCGCTGACAACAATCGTGCCCGTGTCCATGACTTCGATACCTAACGGCGCACTGAAAGTGCCAGGACCAACGAGCAAGGTAACAGCCCCACCTGTAGGATTCACCTTTTTCAAAGACCCGCCCGCTTCGATGACATAGATAATCCCATTGGGATCCAACGCCAGCGCGTTTGGAGCCGTCAAAACAGTCGTATTTACCGGACTCGTGACATTGCCGAAAATGTCGATTTTGGTGATTTTACCGTCCCCTTTGGTCAGAATAAAGATATTGGTCGAAGCATCTACAGCCACATCCACCGGCGCATTCAAGCCATTGATCAACGTGGACGTCGTTCCACCGGATAAATCCACCTTACGAACCGCGTTGTTGCCCGTATCCGCTACATAAAGATAACGGCTGGCTGAATCCAAGGCCAATCCGGTAGGGAGGTTAAATTGAGCCACTTGCAGCGTACTGCCATCCGCATACCCCGAATAGCTGGCATTGGCATTGATGTTGGTCGGCCCGCCGCCAACCGTTACGACGGACAATTGAGCGATGGCAGTCGAATTAAAGGCCAACAAGACAGCCACGACGCAAAAATGCGCCCACCGCAAGCGTGACAGAACTTGAGCCGCCCCGTTAAACCAAGGGCTTTTAGTCACGGTTTTCATATTTTTCAAAATTGATAACATCCGTTATAGCAATTCACCAGCCAGCGGCGGACACCTCATTTTACTTGGTGTCAGGGCCAGGCGGCTTCGACGCAGGCGTCGATTTCTTCGCTTCCGAGCTTTCACTCGGCGGCACCGGCGTATCATCCGAAGACACCCATACTTTTGGACGATTCTGATCAATTACCGTGTTACGCAGGTAATCCGTCGGCGTGTAATGGAAGTCGTAATCACGTACAATAGTCGGGGTAATGAAGACAATCAAATTGGACTTATTGCGGGTTTTCGACTCGTGCCGGAACAGCAGGCCCAAGCCGGGAATATCACCCAGCAACGGCACCTTGGTTGTCCCAGTGGTCACGTTATCACTGATCAAACCGCCCATGACGAGAGTATTGCCACTGGGAATCAGTACTTGTGTCTCAATCCGGCGGGTAGCATACACATTCGCCTGATTTTGTTGACCGTTGATGATTTGAGTGTCTTTCGAGTCGATGTTGGAAACTTCCGGCACAACCCGCAGAAACACATTGCTGTCGCCCGAGATACGCGGCGTAACTTCCAGAATAGTACCGACGTTCGTGTAAGTAATTTGCGTGGTGGCCGGCGTATTTGCTGAACCCGGTGAAGTCGTGAAAATCGGGAATCCTCTGGTAACCGCCAGACGGGCCAATTGATTGTCCATCGTCACCGTCCGCGGAGTCGCCACAACTTCCGTGTCGTTATCCGAATTTAAGAAGGAGAGCACACCCCGCACGCCATCGGCGTTCAAGAAGGCCACCCCAGGACTGAACCCGCCCAGAGTATTTGCCGTGATGCCGGCATTGCCAAGCAAAGTGCTGATCGTTGTTGAATCCGTGGAAGTTGGGGCTCCGGTCGTCGTCACAACGCGGCCACCTGGCAGCGTAGTAGTAGTACTGGTAGAAGCTCCTGGCTGAGTCGTCGTGGTTGTTCCCGTCGCCACGCCGTTACCAAAACTGAAATTCTGCTGTTGCAAGGTTCCCGTCCAGTCGATCCCTTTGACGCTGCTCGGGTTTTTGGACGTTTCCATGATCCGGGCTTCGATCAACACCTGCTGAGTCGGAGAATCAAGCTGATCCACCAGCTTCGTCACATCTTCCATCTCTTTTTCCGTGGCTTGCACCACAATCTGACTGCTGCGACCATCGGCTTGCACCTGACCACGGGCGGAAATGGTGGTTTTAATCAACGTCACCAGATTCGTCGGATTGCTATAACGGAGTTGAATTACCCGAATGACCAACGGTTCAAGCGCTTTGGGGTCTTTGACTGTAATCCGGCCAATCTTCGTTTTCGGATTGGGCACATATTGCAAACCGTGGTTTTCCAAAACAGCATCCAGCGCGCTCTGCGAAGTGACATTCTCGAACCGGATGGAAATGGTTTTGGGAGGCAATGGCCGGCCATCGGGCCCCACGTCGCCACTGGTCACTTTCGGGTCAAATTGAAAATTGATACCCGCCTGCCGGGCCAACGTCTTGATGACGTCGGTGAGTGGCGTATCGTCAAAAGTAATGAGCGGGACGATCTCACCTTCGGCTGGGTTTACGGCGGCGGCAGCACTCGACGTCTTGTCGGCGTCTTTGCCAGCGGTTTGAGCGGAGCATACCATCCCCCAAGTGGTCAGCCCCAGGGCAAACAGGATTGCGAGTTTCGTTTTCATTGCAAGTATCGTTTAATTCAAATTTGGCACTGACGTGAAGGGCTTGGTTTCAACCCGGGCCCCATAACCTGCGCGCTAAAAGTTAATACCCCGAAGGCAAGAGCAGCTCTTTCCGCTCAGCGGCGCCTTCAACCATTATCACGATGGATCTGTCTTTGATCTCCAGGCACTTCAACTTCACTGAACCAGACGGTGTTTTGACGGTCAACGCATCGCCTACCGCCAGGTCGTAATTCTTGATCGTGGTGCTGATCAAGGCCAACCGGTTATTACGCGGCCCCGTAATCCCCTTGAGCGTAAAATCCTTGTACGGATTCGGCGGTTCCGGCGGTTTGACAGGAGCAGTCGTTGTCCCCGGAGTTACCACCGGTTTAGGCGGAGGTGGACGCAAGCGGACGGATTGCGGATAAAAGGGGTCCAGTGCGGTTTTCGCATCAAACGTGAAGACCGATTTGGGAATAATAACTTCAGCGGGGGCCGCGTTGGTCTTGCCGCCGACCGCCTTGCCCGCTGGCGCCTTGGTCGCGGCCGCTTTCGGGTCAGCCGCCTTGGGGTCTGCCGCGCCCCGGCTGACCGTGATACTTACCCACAGCATCGCCACACAAATCAGGCCGATTTGCAGCGCACGGACAAATGGTTTTAATCCCATGCTCATCTGTTTTTTCGCCTATTTCTTGGCCTTCACACCGGGTTTCAACAACGCGACGATATCGAACCGGAATGCCAGTTTCTCGCGATCACCCGAGGTGGCCGCATCCGCTGGTTCCAATTCCAGATTCTGCACCCGCATGTAGGGGAACTGGTTCTCAAAATCGGCCAGGAATTTCCCTAAATCATGGTAATAAGCCGTCCCCCGCACATTGCAGCGCAATGCCTCATACGGAAAATCAGGAATAACGCCCACAGGGATGCGCTCTTCGTGCGCAAAATTAGGAATATCCACCCGATAGGCTGCCCGGAATTTATTAACTGTATTGATGACCCAGGAATACAAATCCCCTGAAGCCATGGTTTCTTCGATGGAATCCAGCTTCTTGCGCGAAGCATCCAAATCATCCTGAAACTTGGCCGATTGCTTCACCAGACGATCAGCATTTTCAACTTCGCCGATTTTTTCCACGGTCTTTTTGCGGCGATCCGCAATATCGTCACCCTGCGGGCCAATGACCAGAAAGTATAAGCCCAGGACTACCCCCAACCCGATCGCGATAACTACGCCGATCTGTTGCTTCTTCTCTTTGGAAAGCTTGTCCATGTCAATGCGCCTCGCGAATTCTATCGGGATAACGACATTCAATACTGAACGCCACGAAAGTTTTACTCGGATCCAGCGGGTCAGACTGCGGCGGTGAAAGCTCTTTCAACCGGATATCATTCGGATTGGTGATGATTTCTTTGAAGAAAGCATTGTTCACAATCGATTCCTTGAACTTGTTGTAATTCTGTTCTGCCGGATCACCATAATCGCGGCCATCGATCACTACGGAAATAATCTGCGTGGTATAAGACGGTTTCGCTTTCACCGCTGTGCCGGGCTTCGCTTTCACGGCATCGGTGTATTGATAATTTTGCGAGGAACGAATCCGCATGACCTGCACATTCGTTACCGAAAGCATGCACTTCTGCAGCCCATCCAGCATGGGCGCCCACAAAGGCCGGATCGAAGCCATTTCCCGCAGAGAATCGTAATTACGCTCATATTCCCCGGTTAACTTCAGGTTGTCTTTGGTGGTTTTAAAACCTTTTTCCAGAGCATCGAATTTGGACTGCTCCACTTGCAACGCACTATTGGCCGCCGCCAGCCGGACCATATTGCAACCCATCCAGACCAACATCGCTATGGCCGCCGCCGCCGCACCCCAAATGGCGCGTTTTACCGGGTCGCGCCTGCGCATTTCCTCTTGCGCCTGCTCTTCAGCGAGTAAATTTATCCGTATCGGCATATGGTATTAAATGACGATAGCCCCCGCCCCGACCGCCACGGTCAACTGCGGAGCCACCTGTTCCAACTCTCCCAACTGCTGCGGCGGCAACGCCACCCCCAAAAAGCTAGCCGGGTTCCAACTCTTGCATGGCACCATGAGTTCCGACTGTAGCGCCTGCACAATGTATTCCGAACGGGCCGATCCCCCCGAAAAGAATACCTGACTTACTGTTTTGTCCTGCTGATGTTCAAAGAAATCAATGGAAGCGCGTAATTCGCGACCCAGCGGCGTCAGTAAAGGCTGAATTGTGGACTCCACCTCCTGCGGCATGCCCACCTTGATACTTTCCGCTTCCGCGTTCGAAATACCCAACGATTCTGCAATCCCCGCCGTCAGTTTAGCCGAACCAAATCCGACCACCCGGCTGAGTATTAACTCGCCCAACATCAGAATACTGATAGAGGAGTTCTTATAACCAAAATCCACCAGAGCAATTACTTCTTTATTGAAGACCTCCGGCTGCGCCAATTCAAAAGCATTGCACGGCCCAATTAAGCCGGTCGTAATAACGTCAGCTACTAGACCAGCCGCTTTAGCCGCCGCCCGCACTTCATCGACGATTTGCTTTTTCGCCCCACCGACCAGGACGCGCGCCTTGCTCACGCCTTTAGGACCATCAGGCTTATCCCCCACCATCGTGTTAAGGACGTGGCAATCAAAGAGATGTTCGGGCAGATCCTGCTGCAAATAATTTTTGGCGCCAAATTTTAACATCTGCCGCATGTCCCCCACCGGGACCATCGGCATTTCGGTTGTGCGCAGCAAAGAATCTCCAACCCCCAGCACCAGAACCACCTGTTTCGTGCGCGCGCCAAGCGTATGCACGACGTTTTTCAGATGTTCGGAAAGGATTTCAGCGGAGATATTCCGCTCGTAAACCGGCGCGTCCTGCAAAATGTAATTATTAAAGATGTAGGACTCACCTTTTCGCTGAAGATGAATGGCCTTGGTGACACGAGTCCCCAAGTCGATGACCACAATATGATCCCGCTTTTTTGCCTGCTTGCTAAGAAACGGTAGTGCCATGACGGGAGTTTTGTATCCGGTTCAAGTGACAATTGCAAGCGACATTATGCCAGAATTGTGGAATGGCAGACCTGCCAGCCTTTGATATTGAACCCGTTCCATTGCGACACTGCCGGAAACGAGTCCCCAAACCCACCTCCACGTGGTCAACCCATCCTCTAAACCTGGAAATTGACTCCCACCGGTTTGATTGCGGCGCCAGCCCGCCTTCCCCGCTGATTTTTCGCCCCAGACCCCAGCAGCTTTATACCGGCATAATAAACTCATGTTGTGAATGACGGCACCGCCCGCGCGAAGCAACGTCTCTATATATTAAGACCCTTTTTCAATTCTTAAGAACAAACGCTTATAGCAAGACCGATGCCGCGAATTGATTTTTTTGAAAAATGTGATAGATAGCATTTTTGCCCCTCCTAAACCAATCAACCCCCATCAATCGCATTAAAATTAATTCCACCGAAACAATTTGAAAACAGCATAACCAAATCTTAACTGCACTAATCACCCGACCCCAATTACGGATAAACTTAAAATCCAGATGCTCCGGCGAAAAACAAACTTCACCATCATAATTCCTTCTCCACCCCGTCAGTTTTTTATTACCCGCCAGGCACACATACCACCAAAGCCGCTCTTTTAACGGCATTTCTACCCTGTGGAGCAGCCAATGAATCCAGGCTGGGAAGACGGCTGCGGTTGGAGACTTCGGAATTGGGCTCCCTCATTTCCCTTCGTCAAAGCTCAATTTCTACGCAAATATTTCATCCGCAAAAATGGAGAATAAAAAACTCGTTCACATTTTGCGTTGATTTGGATTGAGAATCCGGCTATGACCTCTTGCGCAGTACGCAGCTCCGAACTGCGTCCAAACATAATCGACAGACCGACGCAAGAAACCAAACCAGCAGTTTATGGCTTATACAGCGGAGATCAGCCGGACCAACCCAAGCGCATTTGTCTTTCTGGTAGATCAATCTGGCTCTATGGTGGAGCCAATCGCAGGCAGCGAAGGCAAGCGCAAATGCGACAGTGTGGCTGACGCCATTAACCGTCTGCTCCACAATCTGATCATCAAATGTGCTCGTGGTGAAGGCATTCGGAATTTCTATGAAGTCGGCGTAATCGGTTATGGATCAACCGTTGGCCCCAGTTTTAGTGGTAAACTGGCTGGTCGCGATCTGGTTCCCCTAAGCGAAATTGCCAATTCCCCGGCTCGCGTGGAAGAACGCACCCGGCAAATTGACGATGGTGCAGGCGGCTTTATCACGCAAAAGACCAAATTCCCCATCTGGTTTGAACCGACGGCCAAAGGAATTACCCCCATGGGTGCGGCTTTAGATCTGGCGCACCACTCACTGAAGAACTGGGTTGGCAGTCACCAATATTCTTATCCGCCAATTGTCATCAACATTTCCGACGGGGAAGCGACGGACTTCGGCCCTGTGCCCCAGGCTGAGGCTTTGACCAGTCTGGCTACCGTCGATGGCAATGTGTTGCTGCTCAACTGCCATATCTCCAGCCAACCGGTGGCTCCGATTGTGTTTCCGGAATCCGACAATGATTTGCCGGACGAATTTGCCCGCACTCTTTTCCAGGTTTCCAGCAAGCTCCCTGACAGCATGCGCAATCTGGCCCGCAACGAAAATTTTAACCTCGGACCGGAGGCAAGAGGTTTCGCCTTTAATGCGGACCTGGTAGAATTGATTCGTTTCCTGGATATCGGAACCCGCGCCAGCAATCTGCGATAAACCAAATTACTCGTGGAACCTTCTGTCCAGGTTTTTTGGGTGCCCAAGGAGGGTAACTCAGCCGACGAATACGA
Organism: Verrucomicrobiota bacterium; assembly: GCA_048497895.1. Taxonomy (GTDB): domain Bacteria; phylum Verrucomicrobiota; class Verrucomicrobiia; order Limisphaerales; family JBEHZA01; genus JBEHZA01. The sequence goes on along the minus strand of JBEHZA010000009.1, from coordinate 8,465 downwards.
GGACGCCTACAGTTGCAGCCCGGCGGACGGGCACTTTGCCATCGCCGACGGCGCTACCGAATCTTCTTTTGCCGATCTTTGGGCGCAATGCCTGGTCCACCGCTATACCGCGCAACCGCTTGATGGAGCCCCAACCCCGACGGCCGCTTTTGAAACGTGGCTGAGCCCGTTGCAAAAAGAATGGCACGCCAGCATCAACTGGGAACGTCTCCCCTGGTATGCGGAAGAAAAAGCCCGCACCGGCGCCTTTGCCACCTTGTTGGGAGTCAAGTTTATGGCTCCGAAGGAGGAGGAGAAGCCCAGCTTCTTCAGCAAGCTTTTCCGGGGCTTTTCCAAGCCGAAACCTTCCAGCTTGCGCTGGCGGGCAATTGCGGTGGGTGACAGCAATATGTTCCAGATCCGGAACAACACGCTGTTGCACAAGTGGCCCATCGAACTGGCGGCCCAGTTTGACAGCCGTCCCGTATTACTTTCCAGCAATCCCAAAAAGAACGCGCCCGTCTGGCAGGAAGTCAAACATTTGGAAGGCGACTACCAGCACAATGACACGTTCATCCTCGCCACGGACGCGCTCGCCAAATGGTTTTTACAGCAATTTGAAGCGGGAAACCGGCCTTGGAACACTTTGGGGGCCATTAAATCCGAAGATGAATACGCGAGTTTTATAACGAAGCTCCGCAAGAGTTCGTCCTTGCGGAACGACGACACGACCATGGTCATTTTCAACTGGGTCGATAAGCCAAAAGAATAATTCCGGGCAAAAGGATACTTTCCATGAACTGGCCGTCACATACAGATTATCAGGATTCGATTCAAAATCCGCACATTTGCTTCGAGGAACCGACGTTGAAAAGTGCCGAGGTAGGGTGTGACATGCTCGGCCTGCCCAAGGTGATGTCGGGAAATTTTGCCAGCGTTTACTCCGTCACGAATGCCGAAGGCAAATGGGCGATCCGTTGCTTTGTCCGGCAGATTCTGGGGCAACAGGGACGTTACGCCCGCCTGAGTCAGCACCTCTTCGGTCTCGGTTTGGATTTCATGGTCAGCTTCGATTATATCCTGCGCGGCATCAAAGTCCGCACGGAATATTATCCCATTGTCAAAATGCAGTGGGTCGAAGGGTTGCCGCTCAATAACTACATCGAAGAACACGTCAACGAGCCGGAAACCATGCGTTCTTTGGCCGTCAAATGGCGCAAAGTCATGAACGGCCTGCGCTCTCATCAACTCGCCCACGGTGACTTGCAGCATGGCAACGTGATGGTGACTCCGGATGGCGAAATCCGGCTGGTGGACTATGACGGCATGTACACGCCGGCATTTCGTGGCAAAAGCCCGGAATTAGGCCACGCCAACTTTCAACATCCCCGCCGCACTCCTGATTTCTATAACGAGGATCTCGATAATTTCGCCGGGCTCATCATTTACATGAGTTTTCTGGCCATTGCCGACGAGCCGGAAATATTCCAGAAATTTTATACTGGCGACAATTTGCTGATGCTTTCGGCGGATTACCGCAACCCGACCTCTTCCGCGGCCTTCAAACGCCTGAAAGAGCATAAGAATACGCAGGTCAAGCAGTTGGCGGAACTCCTGGAGAAATGCTGTCTGGTGGACGTGGCTCTGGTTCCGAATTTTGAAGAGACGATTGTCGCTCTCGAAAAAGGTGATTTGCAATCGCTCATGCCCAAGGCCTCCAGTCCGGCACCCGCTTCAGCGGCGGAATCGGCCGGTCCCGCGGGCGGCACTGGCTGGTGGGCGGAATCCAGCACTCCGGAAACATCGGGCACACGCCCGGCCACCCCGGCACCCAGTGCTCCCGCACCCAAGCCCGCAGCGCAGCCCGCTGCTGCTCCCAAACCTTTCCCGGCTGCGCCTTCACGGCCAACCGCTCCCGCGCAACCGGCGGCCGCCAGCGCGCCAAAAACGGCCTATACGCCTTCCACAGCCAAGCCCACGGCCCCGGCACAACGTCCGCAACAGACGACCCGCCAGCCGGCTCCTCAAAAGCCAGCGCCCGCACCGGCTCCTCAGCCCGAACCAGATGCAGGCGGCGACAATACGAAGATGTGGATCATGATTATTGGCGCGGGCGTCGTCATTTTCATCCTCATGTTCATCCTGGCCAGATTCATGAAGAAGTAGGCAATAACGGAAACGTCATTTCCGTTTTTCCCGCAATTTCACTGCCTTGACACTCAAGGCATATGCCCGCTCTTTTTCGCGCAAAATACCTCAGAAGAATTGCGCGAAAGCTCATGGCTCAATCGCTCCCCGTCCCCTAATCTCGTCGGCAACCCGGTTTATGAATTGCCGATACTTGAATTGCTTACTCGTTGGCCTCGCCACTCTTATTAGCCTTCGAGCCACCCTGCACGCCGCTGACACCAACTCCAATATCGCTGGCTCCACCGAGGTGCCGCTGGTGCAAATGCTGGTGCCCGGCTTCACCGTGCGCGAATTGCCCGTCAAATTGAGTAATTTGAACAACGTCGAGTATGCACCGGATGGACGACTCTTTGCGGCCGGTTACGATGGGCGGTTGCACCTGCTGCGTGACACGGATGGCGATGGTTTGGAAGATCAGGTCACCACATTCTGGGATAAACCGAGCGGCGATTATCCCCTCGGCATGGTCGTGCGTGGCGACAGTGTTTTCGTCATGTTCCGCAACGAAGTCGCCCGTTTCCGCGATACGGATGGCGACGGCGTACCGGATAAGCATGAAACAGCCATTACCGGTTGGGATGATCCGGCAATTGCGAATAACCCGTTGTTTCTGCATCGGCGCGTGGATTTTGCGATGGGTCTGGTCATCGCCCCGGACGGCAGTTACTACCTCTGCATGGGCAACGCCGCCTATAATAACGGCTACATGGTGGACAAGGATGGTCAGAGCCATTACAGCCGCAGTAATCCGCGCGGTTGCGTGCTGCACATTTCGGCTGATGGCACCAAAGTGGATCGCATCGCCACCGGCGTCCGTTACGTGATGAGCCTGCAATTCAACCGGCATGGCGACCTTTTTGCGTCCGATCAGGAAGGCGCCACGTGGCTGCCGAATGGGAATCCGTTTGATGAACTGCTGCATATTCAAACCGGGCGGCATTATGGCTTTCCCCCGCGTCACCCGAAATATCTGCCGGATGCAATTGATGAACCGAGCGTGTTCGATTATTCACCGCAACATCAAAGCACCTGCGGTTTCCGTTTCAATGAATCCGGCCCGGGACGCGGCCGTTTCGGTCCTTCGTGGTGGGAAGGCGATGCCCTGGTGACGGGTGAATCGCGCGGCAAACTCTTCCGCACCAAACTGGTTAAGACACCCGCTGGTTACGTTGCCCAAAATCAATTGATCGCCGCTTTGCAAACGCTGGCAGTGGATTGCACGCTCTCACCCAAAGGCGACCTGGTGATTGCGACGCACACCGGCAAACCGGATTGGGGCAGCGGTCCCAGCGGCATTGGCCGGATTTTCAAGATCAGTTATGACGCCAAGACGGTGCCGCAACCGACCCTCGTTTATGCCGCCAGCCCGACGGAGACGCGCATCCAATTCGATCAACCGCTCAACCCGACACTGTGGAAGAACACCACGCGTCAATCCAGTCTGCAAAGTGGCCGCTATGTGGGCGCAGGTGACCGCCTCGAAACCTTTCGTCCGGGTTATGCGACCGTTAAATTACAACAGGCCGAACCTAAAAATACACACGCCATTCTGGCCGCGGCTTTAAGTCCAGATGGTCGTTCCCTCACATTGCGCACAGCCGCGCGCGTGGAAGCGGTAAATTACGCGCTCACTTTGCCCGCTGGCACGCAAGCGGCGAACGGCCCTGAAAAACCGAATACACTAAGCCAACAACCGCTGATCAACCTTGCCCATGACCTGACCGGCGTGGAAGCCGAGTGGCAATCACGCGACCAGAACACGAATAAGCCTGTCCATTGGGCCGGTTGGCTCCCCCACCCTGACTTGACCGTAGCGCGCGAATTGACGGCAGCCAGTGCAGATCATGGCCAACTGTTCACGCTCTTGAAACAAGCCGGGACTTTGCGCCTGCATGGACAATTGGACCTGTGGTTGATGTTGCGCGCGATTACCCAACCGGGCTCGAAACTTGATTTCGAGTATCCGGCGGAAACAGTGACCGTCGTCTTCGAGAGTAATTCCCCTTTGCGACTGGAAGCTGGTGGTCAGGCCAAAGTTGAACGCATCAACGATCACGCCGTGCGTTTGATCGTCCAATCACCGGCTCAAAATCAATGGACGCCGTACGAACTGACACTGGACAGCCAGGCCGGTATCGAACCATCATTGAGTGTGCATTGGTACACCGCGGAGGATTCACGCGCACGCGCCTTGCCTTTGCGACGCGCACTGTTGCCATGGGCTAAACCCGCGGGCACGGCTCCCGCCACCGGGACACGCGAAATTCCGGAAATCAGCGGCGGGAATTGGCCGGCTGGGCGCAAGCTGTTTTTCAGCGAACAAGTGGCCTGCTTCAAATGCCACACCATCCGCAACGAAGGCGGTGACGTGGGCCCGGATCTCTCTAATCTCACCCAGCGCGATTACGCTTCGGTTTATCAGGATGTCACGCAACCCAGCGCCGCCATTAATCCGGACCATATTGCTTACAACATCGAGTTGAAAGACGGCGATAGTCTGACAGCGGTCATCGCCGGTGAATCGGATACGGAGTTAGTGCTGGCCGATGCCACCGGCAAGAAAACGCCGCTGGCCAAAACCCGCATCGCATCCATGAAACCTTCCAGCATTTCGCTCATGCCGGAAGGGTTGCTGCAAAATCTCAGCCCCCAGCAAGTGCGCGACTTAATGACCTTTCTGCTTACAGAACCGGTCAACGGCAAACCTGCTACGCCGTAACGAGTGAGATGATCCAAGTGTATCATCTGAACGGACCATGGCTCTGTGGTCCGGTGCAAAGAGGCTCGCCAAAAGCGCGGGAAGTTTTCATGATGCGCGCATGATTCCGAAATTTCGTATCTCCGCCAATAAGGTTATCGGAGTATTTCTGGTCTGGCTGTTGATGATTTTGTCCACTTCTGCACAACCAACCAACCAGGTTGCCAGCTACGACGTGGTCATTGTTGGCGGCACACCCGGCGGCATCACAGCAGCCATTGCCGCCGCCCGCGGTGGGCGCAGTGTTGTCCTGCTGGAGCGCACCCCTCATGCCGGCGGTCTGCCGGTGAATGGTCTCGGGGCCACGGATATCGCCACGCATGGCGCCACGGGCGGTCTCTTTCGTGAATTTGTACAACGCAATTACGATTACTACGTCCGCACTTACGGAAAAGATTCGCCTCAGGTCAAAGCGTGCAGCGACGGTTACCATTTCGAACCTTCGGTGGCGGAAAAAACCTTCGCGGCCATGCTCGCCGAACAGCCGAAAATCGAAGTGCGTTTGCTGCGTCAATTCGATGCCTTGCCGGAAAATGTCATTCTCACCGGCTCACGCCTGACGGAAATCAAAGTGTTAAATCGTGAAACCAAAACCCTCGAAAACTATCGGGCAAAGGTCTTCATTGATGCTACGTATGAAGGTGATTTTGCGGCGGCAGCAGGTGCACCTTACCGGCTCGGACGCGAGGCTTTTACAGATTCTCAAGAGCCCATGTCCGGCCAGCTCTACAAACAATGGGGCGGACCGGTTGGCCCCGGCTCCACCGGGTTCGGCGACAATGCAGTGCAGGCTTACAACTATCGCGTCGCCCTGACGGATTCTCCTGAAAACCGGTTTACTATTGAAAAGCCGCAGGATTATCGCCGCGCCGATTATGCGTCGATTGCCGAAGATATTAAACTAAACCGCACCACCGCGCCGCCGGAAATCAAACGGTCTGAGCAGGAATGGAACGGCATTGGCCGCGTCGTAAATATGGTCACACTGCCCAACCGCAAAACCGATGCGAATAATCAACACGCCGCCTTTGTCTCCACGGATTTGCCGGAAGAAAACTGGCCGTGGCCCACTGCAAGCTGGGATTGGCGCGATCAATTTGCCCAACGTCAGCGCGATTACACGCTCGGCTTGATCTGGTTCATGCAGCATGACCCGGAAATACCGGAGGAAGTCCGTCAACGTTGCCAGCAATGGGGCCTCGCCAAAGGTGAATATGCGGATAACGGGCATTTCCCGCGGCAGGTATATGTACGGGAAGGCCGTCGTATCCTGGGCGACTTTATCTTCAGCGCGCACGATGCCTTGCCCGTCAAACCCGGTGAACGTCCGCCGATTTACGGAAACAGTATTACCGCCAGCCATTACTCCCTCGACTCCCACGCGGTGCGCAAACGTGAACCCGGTCGAGTACACCTCGATGGTTTCTTCAGCTATCCGACGAAACCTTATACCGTACCTTATGGCGTCATCGTGCCGCAAAAAGTGGATGGCCTGCTCATTCCGGTGCCGGCGTCCGCCACGCACATCGGCTTTAGCACGCTGCGCATGGAACCATGCTGGATGGCACTGGGCCAGGCGGCGGGTGTCGCAGCTTCACTCAGCATTGGTGAGCAGGTGGAAGTGCGCCGGGTAAGCTACGAGAAAATCCAAAACGAATTGCTCAAGCAGAAATCAATTTTGATTTACTACGAAGACACCACACCTGAGCATCCGCACTTTGCCGCGCTGCAATACTTCGGCCTGCATGGCCTCATCACCAGCTGGAAAGCCGAACTGGATCATCCGCTAACCGCTGACACGGCCAAAGCGTGGCAATATCAGGCAGGCATAAAACAGGCGATCCCTTTTGAAGCTGAGAAAACGACCCGCGGAGAATTCCTGTCCCGTTTGCACGCGGTCATCACCAGACCGACACGTGCCGGAAAATAGCGCGCGTCACCCCTTCAATCGTGGTCTTTCACAACGCGTCGGCGAAAACGCGATGACCTGCGCCGGACGAGGAGCAGATCAGATTCAAAAAGGTGGACACTTCTGCCAGCGGTCCCAGTTCTCGCGCGGTTTTCAAGGTGCGTTTCCAGGCTACTTTCTCGCTCATGTAACGAAGTATCTTCCGTCCGAACGGCGTCAATTTGAAGGACGGCGTGCAATATCCGTTAGCATCCGCGGTAACCAAAGCCGGTTTGGTAAACAGTCCGGCATTGGACAAAACGAGAATGTGAAAATTGACCCGGTAGGCAGGATAGCGGCTTAACTCCGCGGCCTCCTCTGCTGAGGCTTGTTGCAGCAACAATTTTATCAACGTAATATCGATCTCCATAACAGCAAGGCGATGCTCAATACTATCCACGGACTACGTCCATTCGTCTCTGGGGTGTTCGCCCCAACCGATGCGAATTTCTGCTGATGCCGATATCAGAAATGGTATTTCTGATTTTGCCCTCATGAATCCGGCGGGCATCGAAAACGGTTTGCAGCGATTAAAAGCAGACCTTCAGTCCGGGCAATGGGATGCCCAATATGGTTCTTTAAGAAAATTGGATCATTACGATGTGGGATACAAATTCATTGTGATTGAGAAAACAAGTGACGGAGTTGATTGAGGCTCCGGCAAACTGAATCGCCGCACGTAAACATTGGACAAGCCGTTCGGTTCAGCTTACAAAAAAGCATGAACAAGGATCGGTAGGAAATAGAATGCTTGTCGGGGATTCGCCACTCTCCCAATCCATGAAGATTTTCTTTTTGTCGATTCTGCTCTGCTCAATATCCCATGGAGTGTTGGCTGAAAGCGCAAAAACGGAGCCGCCAGTTTCAGCACTGGATAGCCTGAATAAAATTCAGCGGGCGGACCGCGAAGCTGAAAGTGCTTACCACAAGGATGCGCAATCGCTTCCCGACACTCTGGAGGGAAACAAAAAATCAAAGATGCTGTGGCAGCAGTTCGATCAAAAGGAAGCTGATTTGTTCATGGCGGCGGTGGAACTAGCCCGGAACAATCCCAATTCCGAGTCCGGTTTTGCCGCGTTGGAATGGGTCCTAAAGAAAATCAGGGCCTATGATCTCCCAGCGGGACCGCTGGGATTGGAACTGATGAGCCGTCAATATGCCGAACATCCAAAAATCGGCAACGCGATCGCAGTGCTGGCCTATTATTTTCCATCTGAAAATGAACCAGCCTACCGTTCCGCCGTGGATTTGCTCACCGCGGTAGCGGAGAAAAACCCTGATCGCACCGCACGCGGTCAAGCAGCCCTTGGGCTAGCTTGGCTGGCAAAACGTCAATTTCAACAGGCGGAATTAAAAGCGAATCCGGACACCGATCGCCTGGCAGCTCAAGCAGAGCAATACTTTCAGACGGTCCTCAATAGTTATGGCGACTGCCCAAACCTCCGAACGGTTGGCGTCCGTCCAGCGGCCAGCACGCTGGGTGGAGAAGCGGAACCGGAGTTGCATGAACTCCGGCATTTGCGGATCGGGCAGCCGGCGCCTGAAATTAAAGGGGAAGATCTAACGGGGACCGACGTGAAGTTAAGCGAC